>JAJAPY010000022.1 GCA_020523885.1 Candidatus Liberimonas magnetica
AACACCTTGTCAGCATTTGACTAACTGAGTGTCCATACGTAAGGGTACACCCCAAGTTCCGGAATACAAATTGGGACAAAAGGTAACTTTTTAATAAATAAATTGTACCACCAAAGAGTTAAAATTTGTTTTTTAAAGGTATTTTTGATATAATTCTTTAAATAAACGTGAAATAAACTTGAGCTTTTGGCATAGCTCTAAGGATAAAGTCATAAAAAGCCATCTGTAAAAAAATCTGATAAAAATCTGACATTAGGGCAAAAACGGGCCGTTTTTTAAGGTTTCAGGAGTTTGCAGGAATTGTCATGTATTTTGGTTTTGAAGTGAAATTGCCGTCGATAAATGTTAAACGAACATTATTGAGTCGTAACATGGGGCTGTAGCTCAGCTGGGAGAGCGCTTCCTCGGCAAGGAAGAGGCCGACGGTTCAAGCCCGTTCAGCTCCACTTTTTATAGAGAGATAAAGATAGAGAAAGAACTAAGAACAGAGTTAAAATAAAAGAGTAGAAAGTAAATAGAAAGTGTATATGGTTTGGTAATTTACTTTCTATTTTACTGGCTGCTCTTGAATTTTTTATGCGTGCTGGAGGAGTTCCGCTGGATATATTTACTGATGAAATAACGCTTTCTACCAAGGGAAACGGGGATGTATTGAACATAACTGAAGCGGTGGAAAGCGTTATAAAAGACAGCAAAATTGCAGAAGGGCTTGTAAATGTGTCCGTGGTGGGCTCTACGGCTGCTATCACGACTATAGAGTTTGAGCCGGCGCTTGTAAAGGACTTGCAGGAAGTTTTAGAGAAACTCGTTCCTTCAGGTAAAGAATATCACCACGACAAGACATGGGGCGATGCGAACGGATTTTCTCATATTAGATCGGCTTTAATAGGTACAAGTAGAGCATTTTCCTTAAAAGGCGGGGAACTGATGCTTGGCACATGGCAGCAGATTATATTGGCTGATTTTGATAACAGAAAGCGTACGAGAAAAGTTATAGTCCAGGTAGTGGGAAAATGAGCGAACTAAGGATAATAGCAGGTACGGCAAGAGGAAGAAAAATAAAGACTTTCAAAGATGACTTGTCAGTAAGACCCATCCTTGCCAGGATGAAAAAGTCTGTTTTCGATATTTTAAAAACCAGGATATGCGATTCATCTTTTTTAGATCTGTATGCAGGAACAGGCGCAGTAGGCATTGAGGCCATTTCGAGAGGTGCCAGGCACGCTGTTTTTGTCGATGCAGATAACAAGTGTGTTAATCTCATTAAGGAAAATTTAAAAAATTTGAAGTTTGACGCAGTCTCGGATGTGTATCAATCTGATGTGTTAAAAGGGCTTGAATGGCTAAGGGCTAAATTCGACCTTGTCTATATGGGGCCGCCTTACAAAGATAAAGATAAAGTGCCTCTTTCGCTTGTAAACCCGACGCTTGAAGCTATTGAAAAAGCAGGTATTTTAATGCCGGGCGGGATAATCATAGCACAGCATCATAAGAAAGAGATGGTGTCTAATATTGGAGCACTTGTAGAAGTAAGGAATGAAAAATACGGAGATACAATAATATCATTTTACGAAAAAGCAGCAGGGTAATAAAATGGCAAAAAAAATAAACGTAATAAAATTCGGCGGAAGCCTGAGCAAAAATAGGAAAGCCTGGAACAGGTTCCTTGATGACATTGCAGTTTTGTCAAAAAAAAGTAAATATGTTATTATTCATGGCGGTGGGCCTGAAATAAACGCCTGGCTTGATAAACTTAATATAAAAACGAAGTTTATAAATGGTTTAAGGTACACGGATGAAAAGACCCTGGAAGTAGTTGAAATGGTTTTAAGCGGCAAGGTCAATAAAACAATAGTTTCAGAGCTTCTTAAAAGAAAAGTCAATGCCGTTGGTATATCATGCAAAGACGGTTTTACCTGCATAGCAAAAAAAAATAAAAAACTTGGGCTGGTAGGCGAGCCGTTGAAGGTAAATACAGGGCTTTTAAATATACTTCTTAAAAACGGATATTTACCTGTGATTTCATCATTGGCTATATCTGAAGAAGGTGAGACTTTAAATGTCAATGCTGATTCCATAGCGATGGCTGTTTCAAAGGCGCTGAAAGCGGAAAAACTGATCCTTCTTACTGATGTAGAGGGTATTCTAGATAGGAACAATGAAACTATCCGGTCTATCCGCTCAAAAGATATTAAAGGCCTTATAAAAAGTAACGTTGTTACAGGCGGGATGATACCCAAAGTCCAAGCTTGTTTTGATTCTATAAGGTGCGGGATAAAACAAGTATGGATCGTTTCGGGTGTTTTAGGGATAAAAAAACTTAAAGGTACATTGATAACAAAATGAGGAAAAATAAAATGAAACATATAATAAAACTTGAAAAAGAATTCGTTTTTCAAACATACAAAAGGCACGAGCTTTATCTGATAAAAGGCAAAGATAAGTATGTTTGGGATTACAACGGAAAAAAATACCTTGATTTCTTTGCAGGGATAAGCGTGTGCAATGTCGGGCATTGCCATCCAAGGGTGGTTAATGCCATAAAAAAACAGGCTGAAAAACTGATACACGTATCTAACCATTATTATGCGCAGCCGTATGTAGAACTCGCCAGGGAACTTGCAAAAAAAACATTCCCGGGCAAAGTTTTCTTTTCTAATTCAGGAGCTGAGGCTAACGAGTGTGCTATTAAACTTGCAAGAAAGTGGGGAAATCCTAGAGGGAAAAATGAGATAATAGTTTTTAGCGGGTCTTTTCATGGAAGGACGATAGCCACCCTTACGGCAACAGGCCAGGTAAAGTTCCATAAAGGTTTTGAACCGCTTGTACCCGGGTTCAAATATGCGAAATTCAATGATCTGAGTTCTGTAAGAAAGCTTATTAACTCAAAAACCGCTGCGATACTGATTGAACCTGTCCAGGGAGAAGGCGGAGTATACCCGGCTTCAAAGGAATTCCTTAAAGGGCTCAAGAAACTTTGCAAAAAGCACGGTCTTATGCTTATCTTTGACGAGATACAAACAGGAATCGGAAGAACAGGTGAATTATTTGCTTATAAACACTACGGTGTAGTCCCTGATGTTATAACTTTGGCTAAGAGCCTTGCAGGCGGGCTTCCAATCGCTGCTACTGTAGTGAACAAAAAGTATGAATCTGTATTTTCATACGGTGACCACGGTTCTACTTTCGGCGGGAACCTTGTTCCGTGCAGTGCTGCCCTTGAAGTCCTTGATATAATTACGCCAAGACTATTGTCTAATACAAGGAATATCGGAAAGTATTTCATTGAAAAGTTAATTAAATTGAAGCAGAAGTATGATTTTGTTAAAGAAATCAGGGGACTGGGGCTGATGATAGGGCTTGAACTTGCTTTTAACGGAAGAGATATAGTAAAATCTTGCCAGGATAAGGGATTAATAATAAATTGTACCAACGATAATGTTCTAAGGTTCTTGCCGCCGCTGACAATAAATAAAACTGATGTGGATAAGGCGGTTAGCATTTTAGACGATATTTTTGGTAAACTAAATGTATGAGAGGATAATATATGTCTAATGTTAAAAAGATAGTTGTAGCCTATTCCGGAGGCCTTGATACTTCGGTAATATTAAAATGGCTTCAAGAAACTTATAAGGCGGAAGTAATTGCCTGTGCCGTTGATGTAGGCCAGGGTAAGGAAATAAAGCCGTTAAAAGAAAAAGCACTGAAAACCGGTGCTTCCAAAGCTTATATAATAGATGCGAAGAAAGAGTTTGTTACTGACTATATTTACCCGGCATTAAAGGCAAATGCTGTTTATGAAGGTAAATATTTGCTCGGGACTTCGCTTGCAAGGCCTATTATTGCAGAAAAAGTAGTTGAAGTAGCAAAAAAGGAAAAAGCAGATGCGGTGTGCCACGGTGCAACCGGTAAAGGAAATGACCAGGTAAGGTTTGAACTTGCATTTAAAGCCTTGATGCCGCACGTAAAAATAATAGCTCCCTGGAGAGAGTGGAGCATAAGGTCAAGAAATGATGCTATGGATTACGCAAAAAAACACGGAATACAGGTTCCTGTCACTAAAGCAAAACCTTATTCATCAGACGCCAACCTTTGGCATATTTCTTATGAAGGCGGGATACTTGAAGACCCGAACAAGGAATATGATGAAACAATGTTCCAATTGACCGTATCTCCGCAAAAAGCGCCGAATAAACCGGCATATATTACAGTTGATTTTATAAAAGGCATACCTGTTGCGGTTAACGGCAGGAAACTCGGCGCAGTTGAACTTATCCAAACTTTAAATAGAATAGCAGGCGCCAACGGCGTTGGAAGAGTGGATATTGTCGAGAACAGGTTGGTCGGCATGAAGTCAAGAGGTGTTTATGAAGCACCTGCAGCTACAGTGCTTCTTGAAGCGCACAGGTATTTGGAATCGATCTGCCTTGACAAGGAAACATCTCATTATAAGTCTTTGATTTCAGAAAAATATGCAGAGTTAGTCTATAACGGGCAGTGGTTTACCCCTTTAAGAGAAGCTTTTGATGCATTTATCGAAAGGACGCAAAAAAAGGTTTCAGGTACGGTTAAATTAAAGCTTTACAAAGGGAATCTAACGGTTGCCGGAAGAAAATCTCAAAATTCACTTTATTGGGAAAAACTTGCAACTTTTAATAAAGATGATATTTACAATCAAAAAGATGCCGAAGGGTTCATAAACCTGTTCGGCCTGCCTATAAAAGTTGAAGCTTTACTAAACAGGGGAAACAGATAATGGATAACAAAGCCAAGACAGTGCAGGATTTTGTCTCTTCTTTTTCTTATGATCAAAGGCTCGCAGTGTTTGATGTCATAGGATCTATAGCGCACGTGAGGATGTTGGTAAAGTCAAAAATAATACCTGCCGGAGAGGGAAAAAAGATCATAAAAGGCCTAAATTCTATTCTAATTGATATAAATAAGGGTAAAAAATTACTTAAAGAAGAAGATGTCCATTATGCGGTTGAAAAAGAACTTATAAAGAGAATAGGTGTTCTCGGCGGGAAGATGCATACTGCAAGAAGCAGAAATGACCAGGTGGCCCTTGATATAAGGATGTATATAAGAAATGAAATAAGGGTTTTAATCGATATATTGTCTGACCTGGAAAAATCGATAGCCGCACAGGCAGCCAAGAATATAAAAGCTGTAATGCCTGGTTATACACATATGCAGCATGCACAACCAGTCCTTTTTTCTCATCATATATTGTCGTATGCCTGGATGTTTGAAAGGGATAAAGAAAGGCTCAAGGACTGTCTAAAAAGGGTGAACATCCTTCCTTTAGGAAGCGCTGCTTTGGCAGGGACATCTTTTAATATTGACAGGAATTATGTTGCAAGGATGCTTAGTTTCGACGGAATAAGCCTAAATTCAATAGATGCGGTAAGCGATAGGGATTTTATTATCGAGTTTATATCCGATTTAAGCATTATAGCCACTCATTTATCAAGGTTATCTGAAGAACTGATAATCTGGTCAAGTTCTGAATTCGATTTTATTAAATTACCGGACGCTTTTACTACAGGTTCATCAATTATGCCCCAGAAAAGAAATCCTGATGTAGCCGAATTAATCAGAGCAAAAACAGGAAAGGTATACGGCGACCTGATGGCGATACTGACAATTATGAAAGCCTTGCCGCTTGCATATAACAGGGATATGCAGGAAGATAAACCAATTTTGTTCAATGCCTTTGACACGGTTATGGATTGCCTTAATGTCATGATTCCTATGGTATCCGGCCTTGAAATAAAACCGGGCAATATGTCAGAGGCAGCAAAAAAAGGTTTCCTGTGTGCGACAGAACTTGCAGATTTTCTGGTAAGAAAAGGCATGCCGTTCAGGACAGCGCACGGGATAATCAAGAATTTAGTTAATTATTGCATTAAAAGAAATAAGGATTTAATAGATTTGTCCGCAAATGAACTCAAGACATTTTCGAAACTGTTTAACAATGATGTCCATTCTTTACTTAAGCCTGAAAATACTATAAACTTAAAAAAATCCATTGGTGGAACCTCCAGTTCATCAGTAAAAAATCAAATAAGCTCCTTAAGAAAAATATTAAAAAAAATATGAAATATTTATTCAAGACCTGTATGTTTTTCATGTTGATAAATACGCCTTCATTTGCACAAAATGCGGAAAGGATCCTGGATTTAAAGGAATGCCTGTCCGTAGGGCTAAACAACAGCCAAAAACTCATTGTGTTAAAAGAGCATATTGAGCTAACCAGGCAGGTAGTAAATGAGGCAAGGGCTCTTAACTTTCCGAAGATTGATTATAACTTCAGCATGTCACGGTTCAATAATACAAATCCTACGGTACTATCTCCGTCGTTTAATTCGCTTTATTTGCCTGTTAATAACAAAGACCAGTATTTTGTAACAGGATTTTCGCTATGGCAGTATCTTTACGCTGGAGGCCGTTATACGACAAGCTTAAGGGTCGCAGAAGCAAACAGGTCTCAGACTGAAAGCAGATACGAAATCGTGAAAAATGAAGTAATCAGGGATATAAAACTGGCATATTACAAAGTTTTGGTCATAAAGGAAAAGATAGGTGTTTTTAATAAAACTTTACAAGAAATCCATACTATTGAAGAAAAGAATCCAAATAAAAAAGAATATTATCAATCTTTAAAGAATAAATTAAAAATGGATATGACCCAGATAAAACATGAATACGAAATGGCAAAACTCAAGTTTTTGGATGCTCTTGGATTGGAGCTTGATACCGAAGCCGAGATTAAAGGTGAAATTATACTGCCTAAAGAAAAATATGACCTAAGCAAATGTTTGGCTTGGGGGCTTGAATATAGGCCGGAACTCAGGCAGACGCAATTCCAAGAAACAATTGACAGCCTGCATGTGAATTTATCTTTATCTGAACGTTATCCAACGATTACTTTGGGCGCAAACTATGAATGGCTGGGGTATCAGTTCCCTCTGGCCGACAAAAACTGGAGTGCGGTAATAAATTTGAATGTCCCTATTTTTGACGGCTGGGCTGCCTGGGCAAGGATAAAGCAGAGAAGGCTACAATTAAGGGAAGGAAAGATAAAACGTTCTGAATTAGAAGACCGGATCCGTTTGCAGGTAAGGCAGTCTTATCTTGACTACAATTATTGGCAGGAAAAAATGCAAAATATAGATACTCAAAAATATACCGGAATTGAACCTGAAAAGAGGCTTGAGAATACTGTATTAAGCTTTGAAACGACAAATAGTCTGATCGAAAGCCATATAAGGCTAGAATGGGCGATCGGAAAATCTTTAAATGAATTGAAATAATAAAATACCTATATCCTAATAGAAAGACCCCCGACTCCTTTCGGGGGAAATGAATATCCCGCCATAGCGGGAAGTCATACAATCAAAGGAGCCTGCGGCTCCTACCGAAGGGACTCCGCTTTCCAAAATGAACCCAGCCCTTACTAAAATGTTTAGAGTTAGAAAATACTTGGGTGTAAATGTAATTAAAAGCTCAGAAAAACTATATTTATTTAGGAGGAAGGGCTGGGTGAAAAATAAAACACTTTCCGCAGTTATTCTTATTTTCCTCCTTATTTCTCTACCTGGTTATTCTTTCGCTCTGGACAATGAAAAAATATTAACGGATCTGTTATGGAGCAGAGTTATAGCCTTAAGGCCGCCCCATAGGCCAAAAGTTGCTTTAGTCTTAGGCGGTGGCGGTGCCAGAGGATTTGCCCATATAGGTGTCTTAAAGGTCTTAGAAGAGGAAAAAGTACCTATAGATATTGTTACTGGTACTAGCGTCGGTGCTCTTATAGGAGCGTTATATGCAAGTGGCTTAGACGTTAACCAATTTGAAAAAATGTCGGAAAATGTTGGATGGAACGACCTTGTGAATGCTTCAGGGCCGGCTCTAGTGAACCTGCTTTTGACTAACCAGCTTCTTTCAAGCGAAAGAATGGAAAAATACCTAAAGAAAAACATTCGTGACCTTCGTTTTGATGAGTTAAAAATTAAATTTGCATGTGTAGCGACAGACATAATAACCGGTGAGCGCATTATCTTTAAGGAGGGGGAAATTGTACCCTGTGTCAGGGCGAGTGCTACGATGCCGGGTGTTTTCGAACCTGTAGAATACAGGCATCGTTACCTTGTGGACGGCGGGCTTGTAGACAATATACCTGTTGATGTGGCAAAGCTATTGGGCGCGGATTTTATTATTGCAGTGGCGGTATCAGGAAATTTTAGCAAAAACAGGATATCGAATGTGTTTATGGTATTAACCCAGTCAATAAACATACAAGGCAAGTTATTGGATAAGGATAATCTGGGAATGTCGGATATTGTGATACAACCGGACGTAGGGGATGTATCTGCCATTGACCTCGGCTGTTCTAACGAATGTATAGATGCAGGTATTACAGCAACACGCAAGTCCGTGGCTGTTCTAAAACAAATGTTGATCAAAAAGACTTCAGCTTATTACCTGTTTAGATGATACCATGAAGAAAACATTGGTTTTGTTAATATTGTTTTTAAGCCCTTCTATTTTAAACGCAGTTGATTCTGATACAGAGTCAAGGTTAATTTCTATCCTGGCCAATGCTAAAAATAAAAATAAAAAAATCGAGATATATTTAAAATTGGCAGATCTATATAAATCAAACAAAGACAGCAAGAAAGCTATCGAAGCTTATAAAAGCATAATTGGACTATATCCCAAAAAAAAGATAAGTTATGAAGTTTTAGTGTTGATAGGCAATACACAGTTGATGGAAAAACAATATGCAGATGCCATAGAATCATATAAGGAAGCGATTGAAATAAAACCTAAGAGAGAAGAAGGGAGGCTTTGTCTGGCAAATGTCTACAAACTAAGCGATCTAAATGATTTAGCACAAATGCAATATATTGAGATATTAAATAAGAATAGAAGGTCTTTTGACGCAAATTTTGGCCTGGCTAACCTTTACCTGGAAATGGATTTTAACACTAAAGCTATCCTATTTTACGATAAAGCGCTGAAAATAAAACCGGATATAGAAGCATTCAGACAGGTAGCTTATTGTTATGAAAAAGCCGGCGATATTGATTCTGCGGTCCTGCTGCTCTTAAGGATTGAAGAAAAGAACAGGAGTTATCAGGATTTTATTGACCTTGGCAGGTTATATGGTTTAAAAAACATGAAAACCGAATCTCATAAAAAATATATACAGGCAATCAATTTAAACCCTGAAAAAGCCGAAGCATATATTTATCTTTGTATCTCAAATTTAAATGACAATGATCTTGATAAAGCCTTGGAATTCATGAGTATTGCAAAAAATAAATATCCTAAAGAAACCTCGGTGCATTTTCTGTCAAGCTATATTTACTATTTAAAGAAAGATGTTAAAATGGCCGAGGAAGAACTTCGGCTTGCAAAAGAATACTGTAATGACAATGTCCCAGAGAAAGAATACTTAAACAAATTTAAGGGCTATATAAGCGGAAAAAAATAAATGATAAGGTTCAGAAAGGTATTTTAGGTATGAAAGGTTCTATTTCGTTTGTTGTACTGCAGCAGGATTTTTCTTCAGGTCACTAACAGAAATCTCTTTTCGCATTTCTTCAACTAAGAATGAATCAGGACTGATAACCACAACTACTCTCCGGTTTTCAGGATGACCCTTAGACTTTTCGGTTTCCTGTATTAACGGTTTGGTGTCGGCATAGCCTACGGATTCAAACCTTCTTGAATCCAGGCTGTGAGCGATGAAAAATTTCACGACTTTTGCTGCCCGGGCACTTGATAGTTCCCAGTTTGAGGGGTATACATCGCTTTTAATAGGAAGGCTGTCGGTATGTCCCTGCACGACTATTTTCCTTCTTGCGATATCCCCTGTGCTTAAAAGCGCGGATATTTTTGAAAGGACATCAAAAGCTTGTGGTTTAACATCGGCTTTCCCAACATCAAAGAGCAGCTTATCCTTGAAATTAACCTCCACCCCGTTTGCCGTAAGTTTTGCATCGATCTGGACCTGCATATTTTCATGCACAATAAAATCTTTTATTTTTAATTCTAACTGCTTTAAAGTCATCCTGTCCTTTTTAGAAAAATACTCGGTCATCATTTCAAATTTATTCTTATCAAGGGTTGACATTGACACCATAACTATAAAAAAAGCCAATAAAAGTGTTACCATGTCGGCATAGGAAATCAGCCATGGCTGGTCATCTTCTTGTTCACTGGTTTTTTTTATTTCAGGTAATTTCATATAGTTTAATTGTTAGGTAGGTGTTTATTTGGTTTCAAGTTTCTTATACAGTTGTTTTCTCTGGCTCGGAGGCATATATACAGATAGTTTATCTTTTATGTAAATCGGGTGTTGTTTCTTTAAGATGTACATCAAACCTTCAATCTGCATTCTTCCTATCCTGAAATTATATTCAGCGTGAAATAAGAGTTTGTTGGCCATCGGGTTAAATATCATATTCGCAAAAACTACACCATAAAGAGTGGCAGTCAATGCTACAGATAAAAATGGGCCCATTTTTTCTGGATTCTCGCTTAATACCCTCATCATAAATATAAGGCCCACCAAAGTCCCTACCATGCCGAATGCCGGAGCTGTTTTGCCCATGGTCCTAAATACATAAAAATCTATCATTTCACGGTCATACTTCCTTTGAATATTTGTTTCAAGGTATTCATAGACTTCTTCCGTCTTGTAGCCGTTCACAAGCATTGTCATCCCGTCTTTTAAAAGGTCGTCATTTTTATAAGTTGTTAATTTTTCTTCAAGCCCTTGAATGCTGTTTTTTGTATACCTAGCGCTGGCATCACATATCTCTTCGATAGCGTCTACAAAATTATATTCTTTCCGGATAAATACTACAAAGAACGCATAAAAACCGCGTACCAGGTGGGAAAGAGGATGTGCTATAAGCGTTGCAGCTACTGTTCCGCCCATAACGATGAGAAAAGCAGGGATGCTCAAATACATCTCCTGTACCCCCATGACTTTGGCAGCATTTTGCTGGGTAACTTCGATTATGGCAATCACCATCACCGAAAATCCTACTACAATTCCTATGAGAGTAGTTGGCATTGCTTCTGTCTCCTGTCGATTTGCAGATTATCTTTTATATTTAAAAAGTGCTTTTCTTACTTCTGACATATTGGGGTTAATTCGTAGAGCTGATTCCCAGGAACTAACTGCAAGGTCAGTATCGCCCATGGTGAAATATATAGACCCTTCAATAGCGTAAGCTAGGGCTGTTTCCTGCTTGGCAAGTGACCTTTGAACTGAATTCAGGGCGGCATTATATTTTTTTTCATAAAAAAACTTTTGTGCTTTAAGGAGATCATCTAAGGTCTGGGTATCAGCAATTATTGGATTGTCCACATTTTTTGCTTGGACATTGTCATTTTGAGTTTGAACTGTTTCAGGAGCCCCGGCATCCGATTGCGGGTTAGCCGTATTATATGTATTCGATGTAGAAGGTGTTTGTGGATTTTGAAAAGCGGATGCTGTTGTTTGCGCTTGTGAAGTAGTAGTGGATTTTTTGTCCATGAATTGAGAAAGGTACTGCATGATTTTATCTATGTTCGTATTATCTTTTTTTGAATCTGTTTGCACCGGTTTTTCGGTTTTTTTGGTTTTTGGCAAAGCAAGGTTCATGTCGACATAAGTAGGGTCCAGATATAATTCTACCTCTTGCCCGTCTTGTAACAATTTCAATTTAACATACTGTTGTCCGGAATATTCTTCAATAGAAGCCTTGGAAGGTACAAGCCCGGGTTTTTTAGTTGAAGTAGAGGCTCCTGTTGAAAAATTTTTAGTTAACTCGAACTTGTCAAAACTTCCTGATAGATCCGCTACTTTATCTCTTAATTGTTCCTGGTTCTCATTTAATTTTATCAGCATTGACATTATGTCTTCCTGTTCTTTTTTCAGGTAAGAGATCTGATTGTCATATGAGGTAGTGCTTTTTAAGTCTTCATATTGGTTTTTTATTGATTGTTTTTTGATCGAGTCAATGTCCATTAAAGCACTGTCTTGTTTTTGTTTAATTTCATTTAATTGACTAGCGAAAGTTGTACTGCTGATACTGAGTTTTATATTAATGGCATTGATCTGTTTTGATAAGTCATCTGTTATTTGTTTTAAATCATTAGGAGTTTGTTTTGAATCACTAGGAATAGGTTGTTTTAAATCGTTAGGAGCAGTTTGTTTTGTGCCGATAGGAGCAGTTTGTTTTGTCCCATTAGCAGCGGGTTGTTTTACGTCGTTATTAGCAGGTTTGCCATTAGGGGTAGTTTGTTTTAAATCATTAATAGGAACCACGGGCTCCTGCTCCGGGCTGGTGCTTTGAACAGGCATCGTATCATCTTGAGCATCTTGTACGGATGAAAAAGGGATAGGTGGAAGCAGGTTTTCATCTGATTTTTCTTGTGTGTATGCGGGGTAAGCAAAAAAAAGAAAAATACTAAGGCTTATAATTAAACCGTAAGAGGGATATTTCATATGATAATCCTCCGACTTTCACGATGCTATTAGTTTTATTAACCGTAACGTCAGTTATTGGGATATAGTTGATGCCTGCACCTACGGTGATATTTTTCGTTATATCGGACTCTATTTTAATGCCGAAAGTATTTACGCCCGAAGCTCCCATACCAAAAAGCCTGCCATAATTTATTTCAGCAGCTATATAATCTCTTCCTTGTACAGACTTCACAGGAATTATTGAAATCCTGGCCCCTATTCGGGTAAAGAATGCAATAGACCCATTTGTTACTATAGTGGGATCTAAATCATTACCCGAGATACCGTCATATAGATATAAGGCTCCGCCTGCTAAAGTATACCTTACTGAATCGCCTGTAATCGTCTTTTGTGAAATCCTTAGGTCTACTGTGTAATAATTGGCATAACTTGGGACTGTAAGGTTGCTGCTTGAACTTGTCTGGCCAACGGGGATACCTGCTGTACCTATACCATAATCTACACCGGTCAATTTTTTTTCAAGCGAAACAGTTTGAGTAACGCTGGTTAATTCCTGGCTCCAGACAATCGCCATATTATCTGTTTCAAATATCCTTAAGTTCAAATAAAGTGTCTTATGTGTAACATATAACTCGCCTTCCAGGTAACCGTCTAGTCTCAATTTAGAAGCTATATCTTTTATTTCTTCTGTGCTTTGAAACCCGGAAACGAGGGTTATACTGTCTTCGCTTGACACAACCTTGATAGGTTTTATTTCAGGAGCATATACCAGGATAGGCCTTTGCACCTTTAAAAGAGCAGCTTCAATATTCCCATACATTTGCCTGAAAAGAGGCAAGGGGATATTGCTCCTGTCGACTTTAAGAGAAAAAAAGACTATCCTTCTGACTTTTGGGTCCAGCTGTGCTATCTTGTCCGGAAGGCTTTTAAGGCATGAATCAAGCATTTCGATGAGTTTATCATCGGAAATATCACGTACACTTTTTTTTTCAGCTGCAAAGATAAAATTCGGTATTAAAAGATTTACAACAAAAATCAAAGCAAAAATGCTTCTAAATTTATTCATTTAATCACCTAAGTTTGTAGTTTTTTTAAGTCCACAAGCCCGCTTTTTGCCATTTCACGTATTTTTTGGGTTATGGCACGCCTTGCTTTCTGGACTTCATCTATAGGTATTTCACCTGATTCTTCAAAAGCCTTCACTTCGTCCGTTATCATCAATTTCATTCTTTGAGGCAGATTATTCAGGAATTTTTCTTTTAAGTCTTCGCTCGAATCTATTAAGGCCCTGGTCATAACTTCTCTTTCGAAGCTTCTTAATATTTCAGCAAGGTTTTTGTCGGGTATCTTTGATATCTCATCAAAAGTAATGTAGACTTTGCGCAATTCTTCGGCAAGTTTTATGTCGTGTAGAGCGATAGATGCCAAGATCTCCTGTTCTTTTTCGGGTGTTGTATTTTCAAGGAAATTCCCGAGAGTATCTACACCATCGGTAGCGACGTATCTTATTCTTTCCACTTCTATCGCTTTTTTGGAAAGTTTATCTGCGATATCTCTGTAGGAGGTTGCCGGTATCTTTTTCAATTTTCCTATTTCGACCGGTATTTTTGACTGGTGTTCTATGGGCAACTCCTTAAAAACAGCGTTAGCTTTTTCAGGGGAGACTTGAGCAAGAGCGATAGCCATTATGCCGACCGGCTCGTCTTTTATTACATGGTATACTTGCTCTGCAGACATATTCTTTAAAAACTCGAACATGTCTTCGCCGGAAGCTTTTTGCGATTGGATCGATTGTTCTTTCTGAAATTCTTCTCTGAATCTTTTTAATGTCTCGATAATAGATTCTTTGTCAACAGAAGTCATTTGATTCATTGCAAATTTTACTTTTGAAGAGATTTCGCTTCCTAAATATTCCTGTAATATATCAATTAGGCTCGGATCGGTCGCTTTCAAGAAACCCGTGATCTGAAATATGCCATTGTCCTGTTCGGTAGCGGCCCATTTTTTAAATATCTCACTTGCAAGTTTCGGGTTCCCGACAAGAGTGGTTACCATTAATTGCCTGAGTTCATAAAATATGTCTTTGTTCTCATCCTGCAATTGTATTGACTGTCCTTTTTGGTCAGGGGTGGATGATTCTAAAACTGGTTTGGCTGCCGGCTGTGTTATTCCAGGCGGTATTGGTTGGTTCTGCCCCAGGCCGGACATCCCGGGAACGGGTGGAAGATATCCGTACGGATACCTTTCATGCTGGCCTCTAGCGCGTATAATGCTTAACCCCAATAAAATTATTATTACGAAAACCAACACAGCTATAAAAATTCCGCCAATATATAGATAAGGGTAAACTTCTTTTGGAAAGATCTTATTTTGCTGGTCCTGTTGTGCTTGCTGCTGAGCTTTATCCTTTTCTTTTTCTTTAAAAACATCAAAAGCATTTGAAGGAGGCGGGAACGGTATTGCTTTTACATTGATCATATCGCCCCGAGATTCATCCAAGCCAATCCGTGTTTCGGTTACGGTTCTTACGAAATTTACATCATTATTAGAAAATATTTTTTCGTCTAATAGTATTGAAATTTCCATATATTTTATCTTAAATTTATCGGAGAATGTCCATTTTTCCATTGCAAGGTTATCTGTTTCCTGGTTGTTTACTGAAGAAGGGGGTATCGGAAGACCGGGTAACTCCAGTTCTTCCTTTTCGCTCTTGTTCTGGGCAGGTGCAGAAGTATCCTGAACAGGTATTCTTTCTAAAAAAGCTTTTATTCCAACAACAAAAGAGTCCTTTTTATAATAACTGCTTAATACTTGCTCAAGCTGTGTTTGCAATCTTTCAGAAATGGCTGATTCTCTGCGAGTTAATTCTAGATCACGCTCTTGGACTGGTGCAGATAGCTGAGCGTTAGAGGTTGGTGTTAAAGTTATTAATATTAGAGATAATAGAGAAATTAGATATGTTCGCATTCTTAAAATTCCGGTTATCAAAACCTCCTTGGTTCTACAAATAACTATTATATTTTAAACTATTTTATATGATTTGTCAATAAGAATTTGAAAAAATTGAGCCCCGCCCCTTCATCCATCCCGCATTAATAGGGTGGTCTTAAAAACTGCGGGATAAATCGTGCAGCAAGAAGCTTGATTGTTTATCCCGTGAATTAAAGGCAAGAGTATACGTTGGGTTCAATATACTATTTTACGTCTTTTAATTGAAACAAAAATTTGATTCCGCCCACTTCAATTAAATCGCCGTCTTTGAGTTCAGCTTGCCCTGAAAGTGTATTACTGTTTAGTTTTGGATACCCGTCTTTAACTGCGGTTATCAAATAACCTTCAGGCCTTTTGCTTATCAAGGCTGCGATATCAGGTGCAAACATCCCTTTTATTTTAATAGCCGCTGTAGAGGATTTTCCAATATAGGTCAAAAGATTTGTCAGGGAATATTCATTCTGTTCTGCTTTACCCTCAATGACTCTAAGAATGCCGGTCTTTCCGTCGGGCTTGGCAGAGGGCTTTGACGCAGCACTGGAAGCTGGCGGAGCGGCCGGAGCTGCAGGCTGTGCGGCAGCGGCTTTATTGGCTTCCTGCTGTAAGATTTTTTGCTGCAGGTCCGGCGTCATAATAACTGTAGCTTCGGAATCAACTACTCTCGGCTGTTCTTCCGGATTAATAAATACAAGCGTATGCTGCCCTATCAATATCTGGTCATTGTTCTTAAGTGCTGAGTTTAATATTTTTTTGTCATTTAGAAAAGTTCCGTTTGTGCTTTGAGTATCTTCGATAACGTACATGTTTCCCTGCATGGTTATACGCGCATGATGGCCTGAAACAGCCATATTGTCGATGACGACATCGTTGTCCGGTTTCCGGCCGATGGTCATAGGAGTTTTTTCGATCGGTATTTCTTTTATTACCGCTGCATGGAACTTTAGCAGAAATTTTGGCATGGTTATAACCTCATTTAATTGGTCTTAGCAACTGATTTTAATAACCTGTTAAAAAAATTCTCTTGTTTATTATACACAACTACTACGGTACAATTGTCTTTACCTCCATTTTCATTCGCCAGATCAACCAATTTATCGCAAATCGCCTGAGGGTCTTTTATCGTCATCACTACTTCAAGTATTTTTGCATCGCTTACCGCTCTTGTCAAGCCGTCCGTGCAAAGGATTAAATAATCGTCTTTTAATGAAGGTTTTTCTATAACGTCTGCCTCAACTTTTTCAGCTATTCCCAAAGCCCGGGTGAGTATGTTCTTATATTCGGAAAATTCGGCCTGTTCGGGTTTTATCAAACCTTTGCTTATTTGTTCCTGTACCAGAGAATGGTCTGTAGTTAACTGTTGAATGTTCTTATGCCTGACCAGATATATCCTGGAATCTCCGACCCAGCCGAGCGTATACATTTTATCATGCGATAATACCGCTACCACCGTAGTTCCCATTCCCTGATTTTGTTTATAATTTTGGCTTGCTTCATAGATGGCTTGATTGGCAAGCTGTAAACTTGAAAGCAAGTGTTTTGAGTATCCGGTTTGATCGGTTTTTTTGCGCATTAATTGGTTTAAATTATTTTTTATAAGGTCCGTAGCGATCTTGCTTGCGACTTCTCCTGAGTTATGCCCGCCCATACCGTCAGCTACAACAAAAAGGCCTATAGCAGGGTCTACAGTAAAATTATCTTCGTTATTCTTGCGAACTTTTCCAAGGTCTGTTTTGCTTCCGAATTCTAATGTCATTTTTCCTCTTTATTATGATTGTGTGCTCTTAATAGTTATCAAACATTCTCTCAAGTCAGCAGCTATTTCACCGCCTCTTTGATAGCGCACATCCGGGTTTTTTTCAAGCATTTTATCTATAACCTTCACGATACAATCCGGTAGATTGGGGTCCTTTTCTTTTGGGTTCGGATGCTTTTCATTAGCTATCTGGAAAAGCAAAGCCGCGATGCTGTCACCTTCAAAAGGTTTTGAACCGGTCAAGAGTTCATATAGTACAACCCCTAAAGAAAACAGGTCGCTTCTTCCGTCAACCTTTTTGCCTGCCAATTGTTCGGGAGACATATAACTCGGGGTCCCTAGGACCGTGCCTGTCTGGGTTTTAGATGAAGATGTTATTCTTGCTATCCCGAAATCAGCTATCCTTATGGTCCCGTCTTTTAAAAGCATTATATTGCCCGGCTTAATATCTCTGTGAATTATTCCCTGCTGGTGCGCATAATCCAGGGCGTCAGCACATTTTATTACGTAATCTATCACGGTCTGCCTGGGTAAAAGAGTGTTTTTTTCCGTATATTTTTTAAGGTCAACTCCGTCAAGAAGTTCCATTGCGATATAGGAAATCTCGTTGTCTTCGCCCGCATCAAAGATCTTAATAATATTAGGATGGTTCAGGTTTCCTGCCGACTCTGCTTCACGGAAAAATCTTTCTTTTACGGATTTCATCGCTCCTTCTTCGACATCCTCTTCAAAATGCAGTGTTTTTATAGCCACAAGCCTGTTTATCTTTGGGTCTTTGCCGAGATATACGATTCCCATAGCTCCTTTGCCAAGCTCTTTGACTATTTCATATCTTCCAAGCGTAGGGGTTGCATTTGCCGCACCTTCCATTATAACTGTGCCTTCACTGCTGGATTTTTTGCCGCCTACGCTTCCAAATACCGCGCCGTCTGCTGCGGCCTTAAGCTGTTTTATACGTTCATTTATCCCTTTATAATTTTGGTCTACAGTCATTATATGCTCATAAACTGAAGCAGCTTTGTTAAATTGGCGTTTCCGTTCAAAATCAAGAGCCAGGTTGTACAAAAGTTCTTTCATCTGCTCATCCATCGGGCATTTTCTGAATTTCTCAAAAGCCATATCGAGCATCCCCTGCCCCTGGAACGAAAGCCCAAGCATTTTGTTTGTTTCAATTGCACTGGCCTCTACAAGCTCTTTTTTCTTCTCTGTGATAAAAAATCGTTTGGATGTTATTACGATATAGCCGAAGACAAGCAGGAACGTCGGGTAAAAGACTTTGACCCAGTAACCGTATGCGACAAAATAATAGGTCCCTGCGCCTATTAAGCCAAAAAATAATATCAATGAAACAAGAGCACCAAATAATGCTTTTAAACGCGACAATAAAATAGATATGAACAAGCCTATTATTATGATACTTGCAAGCTCAGCTTTTTTTGCCCAATTCGGGCGAATTATAAAATTTTGATGCAGTATATCCTGTATGGAATTAGCTGTTAACTCAATACCCGGGAAGTTGTGGCCGAGAGGCGTAACATTCAAGTCGGCGATACCTGTAGCCATATGCCCTATAAGAACGATTTTGTTCTTAAGAGATTTCGGGTCAACCTTTTCGTTTATAATATCGTAAAAAGAAAAGTATGGGAAAGTCCCTGCGGGCCCGTAATAACTAATAAGCATCCTGCCTTCAGTGTCTATCGGAATGACCGCTTTGCCTATTGTTATTGAATCCCCTAGTTTTATTTTTATGAGTTCAATGGGTATATTTAGGAACTGCCTGACAATCTGAACGGCAAAGGAAGGATAGTATTCGCTCTGGAACTGGATGACAGGGATTTCAGCCCTTACGACCCCGTCAACATCGGGGATAGTGTTTACATGCCCGATACCGGATGATTGTTCAGTAAATATTTTTAACGGTATAACAGGTTTGTTACCTTCACTTAAGCGGTATTTTCCTGCATCGCCGGGGTTCTCTACCTGTTTGATAGTGCTTGAGCTTAGTACTTGTTCTTCTCCGCCCAAAGAAGGCCCAATAGAAAAAAACATGGGAAGTATAACATTTTTATTTGCTTTTAATGTGTCGGAAAGCTTTGAGTCATTGTCTAACCGGATTTCAGCGTCGCTGAGTTCTTTTATTGTCCTATCTTTAAGTTCCTGAAATGCTGGGGCGGTTTTTTTCAGAGTTTTATTGGATAAAATGGGTAAAGACACTTCATCAATGGATTTTGAAAGTATATCTTTGAGGTTTTTGATTTCCAATAACCCCTGGTTTCTTTCGGGTTCTGTAAAAAGAATATTTAGTCCTATGACTTTTGCCTCATCCTTTGAGATCGTTTCTATAGCTTTTGCGATTAAAGTCCTGGGCCACGGCCATCTTCCGATCTTAGCGATGGAGTCATCATCAATTGCAACTATGGCTATTTCATTTATAGGCTGGCTCGGCTGGCGGAGTTTTGACCTGAAGTCGTAAGTTTTAAGTTCTATGGATTCAAAAAAACCAATTTGAAAAAAGAATGAGATTAATACTAATATAGAAAGAATTAACCCTACGGTAATATCAGAAAGAATGATTTTTTTCAAAAAACCTCCAAGAAAACTTCGACGCTCTTAGTGAAAAAATCCCAAAATAACTTCAAGCAGAGTTGCTTAAACGAATCATTTTAGGCACAATTAGAAATCAACTTCAAAAATTATACAAAAATTATAATTTTTAAGTCAAGTTAGCTCACCACCTTTGATTACATGGATTAAAATAAAAATTACAGAAATTACATATAAGAGGTTTTGCTTTTTATCTGTGTAATCGCCGTTAAAAACAGCTGTAATCAGTTTAGAATTTTAAATTTTAAACGTTAAGTTGTTTGAAATTTATTTTTTGATTTGCTATGATAACCACGAATTAAAAAAAGGAAAAACAATGGTATCTGAAATATCAAAGGTATACGAACCCAAACAAATCGAAGACAAGTGGTATAAATACTGGATCGAGCACAGGCTGTTCAACGCCAAAAAGGAAGAAGGGAAAAAACCTTTCACTATAGTAATCCCTCCGCCAAATGTTACCGGATCGCTTCATATGGGGCATGCGCTAAATAATACTCTACAGGATATTGCAATTCGTTTTAAAAGTATGCAAGGTTTTAATACGTTGTGGGTGCCCGGGACTGACCACGGAGGGATAGCTACACAGAATGTCGTTGAAAAACAGCTTATTTCAAACGGGAAAACACGTCATGATCTGGGCAGAGAAAAATTTATTGAGAGGATGTGGCAGTGGAGAAAAGAAACGGGCGATAATATACTAAAACAGCTTGAAAAGCTGGGCTGTTCGCTTGACCTGGAACGGACCCGTTTTACTCTGGATGAGGTTTGTTCCCGGTCTGTTATGATAGCGTTCGTAGGGCTTTACAAGCGGGGCCTTATATATAGAGGAAAAAGGCTTGTTAACTGGTGCCCGAGGTGCAACACTGCTTTGGCAGACATAGAAGTCGAGCATGAAGAAGAACTCGGGAAGCTCTGGCACATACAGTATCCGTTGATAGAAGAAAAAGAAGTTAAATATATAGTTGTAGCGACCACCCGGCCGGAAACTATGCTCGGGGACACAGCCGTAGCTGTACACCCTGAAGATAAAAGGTACAAAAAACTTATCGGAAAAAAGATTAAACTGCCTTTGATAGGCCGTGAAATACCGATAATTTCCGATGAAGCTGTTGACCCGACTTTTGGAACAGGAGCGGTCAAGGTCACTCCTGCACATGACCCTACGGATTTTGATATAGGAGCAAGGCACAAACTGTCTCAGATAGTTGTAATAGACTACAAAGGAAAAATGACTGTTGATGCAGGTCCTTATGCAGGGCTTGACAGATACGCCGCAAGAAAAAAGGTTCTTGAGGACCTTGAAACAAAAAAACTTCTCCTTGAAACTACGAACCATCCTCATTCTATCGGGCATTGCTACAGGTGCAACACGGTAATCGAACCCCTTGTTTCGGAACAATGGTTTTTAAAAGTCGAAGATATTTCAAAGCGCGCTATGGAGGTTGTGGAAGAGGGGAAAATAAAATTTTATCCGAAGTCCTGGGAAAAACCTTATTTATCGTGGCTTGAAAACCTCAGGGATTGGTGTATCAGCAGGCAAATATGGTGGGGGCACAGAATACCGGTTTATTATTGCAAGAGTAATGAGCAAGAGGCAGGAGATAAAATTGAAGGTAAGGAAAACAAAAAGGCGGAGTCTTGTCCGCCGATAGTTTCTTATGAAGTACCTACCGCGTGCCCGAAATGCGGCGGGACAAAGATCGAGCAGGACCCTGACGTGCTGGATACCTGGTTTTCTTCAGCTCTCTGGCCGTTCAGCGTTTTCGGATGGCCTAAAACCGAAAATGAATTTTTTACTTCAGACCTGCATTATTTTTATCCGACATCTGTGCTTGTCACGGGCCACGAGATACTTTATCTGTGGGTGGCAAGAATGGTGCAGATGGGGCTTGAATTTATGGGAGACGTCCCTTTCAGGGAAGTTTTCATCCACGGAATAGTAAGGGACAAATTCGGTAAGAAGATGTCAAAATCCCTGGGAAATGTGATAGACCCCCTTGTCGTTATAGATAAATACGGGGCCGATGCCTTAAGGTTTTCTTTGACGCAGTCGGCTGCTCCGGGAAAGGACATGCAGTTGTCGGATGATTCGTTTGTCGGGGCGCGTAATTTTACCAACAAACTTTGGAATGCAAGCCGTTTTGTTTTTATGAACATGAAAAATATGTCCTGGGAACGTGAATTCATCATGGCGGTATGGCCGTTGGAACTCGCTGACCAGTGGATATTGTCTGAATACAGGATATTGGTAAAACAGGCGACAGATGCTTATAATGCTTACGATATGGATACTGCAGCCAGGCTTATTTATGATTTTTTCTGGTCAAAGTACTGTGATTGGTATATTGAAATATCTAAGATAAGGTTAAACGGAGAAGATGAAAATAAGAAAAGAGCCGTTTTATCCGTTCTTTCAGAGATACTGTCAGGGGTATTGAAGCTTGCTCATCCGATAATGCCGTTTATTACCGAAGAATTATGGCAAGCGCTTACGGATATTACGGGGAAAGTCGAACAAAACATCCCGAGTATATTGAAGTCCGCATGGCCGGAAGCCAACCAGGATAAAATAGACCAAAATGCTATAAAAAATATAGAGTTGATCCAGGGGATAGTTACATCCGTAAGGACCGTAAGAAGCGAGATGAATGTGCCTCCCGGAAAAGGTATTGAAGTATTAATAAGTGTAAGTTCTTGCAATAATAAGGATGTACTAACTGCGCACATTGATTATTTAAAGATACTGATGAAAGCAGAGAATATTATCATCGGAGAAGGCCTGAGCCGTCCGGAACAGTCAGCAGTTGCAGTTACCGGGGAAACCGAGATATTCATCCCTCTTAAAGACTTGATAGATCCCGAAAAAGAGAAACAAAGACTAACCAAAGAACTCGGCATAGCGGTTGCAGATGAAGAATTCTGCAAAAAAAGGATGGAAAACATGGAATTCGTAGCAAGAGCCCCGCAAAAAGAAATAGAAAAGATACAAAACCGTTTGAACGAAGACAAAGCAAAGATAGAGAAACTGAACGAGAACCTGAAAAAACTGGAATAAGCAATAGCGTTCAGCGTAGAGCGTATAGCGAATAGTAAAGTCAAAATAAATTATGTTTTGGTTTTTCTATGCGCTAAACGCTACCCGCTCTACGCTCATTAAGGAGCTAACATGGGTTTACGGCCAATAAAAGTGGTAAAGAATTATTTATCTCATGCGGAAGGGTCATGCCTGTTTTCCATGGGAGAGACAACAGTGCTGTGTGTAGCCACGATAGAAAACAAGGTTCCTCCGTTCATAGAGAATGAATCTCTAAATTCAGGTTGGGTTACAGCGGAATACTCACTGCTTCCGCGAGCAGGAAAAACCAGGACGCCCAGAAACAGAGGTTCCGGCAGCGGGCGCAGCCATGAGATATCAAGGCTTATAGGGCGCTCTTTAAGAGGAGTTGTAGACCTGGAACAGCTTGGAAAGCGGACTATTATAATCGACTGCGATGTTATTAAAGCAGACGGCGGTACCCGTACTGCTTCAGTAAACGGCGGTTATATAGCTCTGTATCTTGCAGTAAAAACTTTGTACGATAGTACGGACATAAAGAACTGGCCCATAAAAGATTCTGTCGGAGCGGTAAGCATTGGGATCGTAGACGGCAAAATAGTGCTTGACCTATGTGCGAAAGAAGACAATAATGCAGAAGTTGACCTGAACCTTGTGATGACGGGGGCCGGAGAGATCATTGAAATTCAAGGGACCGGTGAGAAAAAGACATTTTCAAGGCCTCAATTGAACAAGATGATAGACCTGGCAAGCGGCGGGATAAAAAAAATAATAGAGATAGAAAAAAAGGTCTTGGGAGATAAACGGTAAAATGAGAGAAATAGTGCTTTCAACCCGGAACAAACACAAGATAAAAGAGATATGTCAGATTTTAGAAGATACAAAAATAAAAATAGTGTCATTAAATAATTTTAAAAGGCTTCCAAGAATAATCGAGGACGGAAAGACATTAAAAGAAAACGCAGTAAAAAAGGCTGTAATTATCGCAAAACGGCTTGAAAAGTGGACCTTAGCGGACGATTCAGGGCTGGAGGTCGATCATCTGGACGGCGAACCAGGCGTTTATTCTGCCCGTTGGGCCGGCAAAGACTGTTCTTATTGTGATAATAATAGAAAACTCCTGAAGTTATTGAGAGATGTACCGAAAAACAAAAGAAAAGCCGATTTTAAATGTGTAATCGCTTTATCAAACCCAAAAGGCAAAACCTGGACGGTTGAAGGCAAGATTAAAGGATATATAGCAAAAAAAACTAAAGGGATCAACGGTTTTGGCTATGACCCTTTATTTGTGGTTCCCAGATATAAAAAAACCTTTGCAGAGCTTAGTTCTGTAATTAAGAACAGAATAAGCCATCGTGCAAAGGCTTTAAAAAAAACTGTCAAATTAGTAAATAAGTTGATAGTTAATTGACTTGTTCTCTGAAAGTTAATATAATTTTTATACGTTCGGGGATTGGCTCAGTTGGTAGAGCGTTCGGTTTGGGACCGAAAGGCCGACGGTTCGAGTCCGTCATCCCCGATATTTTGTTCAAGCCTGGTGTCCTGAAAAATCAATGAAAATTAAAGGTGCGATTTATCTTTAAGGTAAGTTGTATAGTCTTTTATTGCTTCTTTTAACGGGGTGAATTCTTTTTTATACCCTGTTTTCCTCAATTTCGATATCTCTGCTTCAGTTATGTATTGATATTTGTCTTTTAAGACCTCCGGCATTTCGATGTAATCGATTTTAAGGTGGATGTTAAGCGCGGAAAAAAGCGCATCGGCTAATTCGTTCCAAGTATGGGCTTTTCCTGTGCCTACATTAAAGATCCCGGCCTTATTTTTATTTTCTACAAAATAATAAACTGCATCGCATACGTCTTTTACATAGATAAAATCCCTTTTTTGCCCGCCGTCTTCATAATCTTTCCTGTAAGATTTAAATAAACCTATTTTTTTATCTCTTAATACATCGTCAAACCTTTTGCAGATAAGGCTCATCATCTCTTTTTTATGGTATTCATTAGGCCCATAAACATTAAAAAATTTAAACCCTACAAATTTTTTCTGAAGCCCATTTTTTAATACCCATAAATCAAAAAGCTGTTTCGAATAACCGTAAATATTCATGGGCTGAAGGGTGGGTGTTATTTTGTCGTCATCTGAAAACCCGAGGCTGCCATCGCCGTAAGTAGCTCCGGATGAAGCATATATGAACCGGGTTTTATTTTTAATAGAAAATTCAGCCAGTTTTCTGGTATATTCATAGTTATTTTTAAGGTAGTAAGCTGCGTCATCTCCAGTAGTGGACGAACACGCTCCCATGTGGATTATAAGCTTGTATTCTTTGAGTTTGTTTTTTTCAATTAACTTCAACAGTTCATCTTTGTCAATATAATCCGTATATTTTTTGCCTACGAGGTTTTTCCATTTAGGCGACTTGTCAAGCTCGTCAACCAACAGTATGTCTTCATGGGCTTCCTTATTCAATTTCCATAAGAGGCAGCTTCCGATAAATCCAGCTCCGCCGGTCAGTATTATTTTCACAAATCTCCTCCGAATTTTACTCTGATTGTAGTAATTTATCAAAAATCATTATTTTTGTCAAACTCGCGAATAATTGAAAGAAAATCTCTGGCTACATTATCCCAGTAGTAATAGGACAAATCAGTCTCAGGGTTATTCTTTTTACGGCTGGTTTCGTATACGTTGCGTATAACGTCGGACGCATGGTTTATTTCCGGCAGCGGAATCAGAGGTTTCCTTTTAAGGGATTCATACTCTTCTCCGTTTAACGGTTTCATGGAATAATTAATAAAATGCGCATTGTTATCGTTTAAAAAATCGCTTTGCCCGCTGTAGTTTATGCACGCTATTTCAAGCCCACAGGCAAGGGCTTCAAGGAAGCATAACCCGAAACTTTCTGCCTTTACCATCGAAAAATAACAGTTTGCCTTTTGGTATAAATCACTCATCTGTTGTTCACTTAAGATTTTTGAAATAACGGAGATTTTTGGTGCATTCTTTCGTTTCTTGAATGAATTTATCAAATCGTTTATATCGCGGTATTCAAATTCCTTGTAATTGGCGCCTGGTATATAGGTTAATTTCAAAATAAGCTGAACCCTATCGTTTTTAGAGAATGTCTTTGTATAGCTTTCAAGAAGTAATTCAATTCCTTCCCTTTTATGCGGTGCGGAACAGCAAAGAAAGGTAAAAACATCATTCTTTTTGCTCTTTTTTTCCGTAAAATAATAAGCCGGATTAAAACCGAACCTTAAAATTTTGACTTTGGCTGCATCTATACCTGAATTGACAAAAACATCCCTTGTAAAAACCGAAGGTACAATAACCATATCCAGGTATTTGTTTATATTTTCTATCCATATTTTAGGAAGCTCGTTAAACTCATAAACAAGAAACCCTATTTTAAGGCATTCTTCAGGCAAGTAATGATAAACCCTTGGATTTTCAAAAGTAAATACAATGCCGCCTTCAAAGTTATTGTTTATCCTTGATTTTATGGTATAATCTAACGGGAAGGAAGTGTCATACAAAAAACCTTTTCTTTCGTAGATATTTAAATCTACGCCAAGCTTTAGAAGGGATAGAATAAGCTCCCTTGAAACCTTTGACCAGCTTGTAATGCTTTTAAGCACTCCAAAATAGGTAATTTTAAGGTTTTTCATATAATGAATAGATTATTAAGCTATAAACCTGTAAGATGTATTTTAGAACTTAGTTACGCCTGCAACCTGAAATGCAAGACCTGCAATATATGGGAAAAACAGAAGTTTGCAGATAAGAAAAATTGCCGTAAAAAATTGAGTTTAGAAAGAATAAAAGAACTTAATAAAGAACTTTCTCAAGCCGGTATTAAACGGGTCACCTTCTTAGGTGGGGAACCTTTCTTAAACAAGGATCTTTTGGATATATCAGCCCATGCCAAATCGTGCGGCCTGTCAACCGCTGTTGTTACAAACGGGGCACTTATTGACACATCTGCGATACAGGATATAGTTTACGAAGCGCCTTTAGATATTATAATATTTTCACTTGACGGCCCGCAAGCTGTGCACGATGGGATACGGGGCGTTCAGGGCACATATAAAAAACTTGAAGAAACGGTATCTGCCATACAGAAACTAAAGAAAAAGAACAAGAAGAGATACCCGAAGATATACATTTACGCAACGGTTTCCGGTTTTAACTATAATTATCTTACTGATATATTCAATTTTGCCCAAAAAAACGATGTAAATGCGCTCAAATTTATAGCTGTTTCAAAAGTTACTGCAGCTGACATGGAAGAGACAAATAAAAATTTTAAACTACCTGCAATAACTTCTCACTCTTATGCAGTAACTGGCGATATAGCGTTAGATAATAAATCTTTAGCTGCTGCACAAAGTCAGCTGGCAATTATAAGTGAAAAAGCCAAAAAGATAGGTTTAAAGTTCCTGGTTGAAGAATACTTGCTAAACTCCAAAGGCACAAAAGCCTGTGTTTTTGCAGGCAAAGATTTTGTAATATCTGCCTACGGAGAAATATACCCATGTCCCATGCTTCCTGATTACTTGATAGGAAACATCAACGAAACTTCTTTAAAAGATATCCTCGAAAGCCATGTATCTCAGGAGAAATTCAAGGAATTAAACGACTTGTCTATTTCAAGAAGAATGTCCGTCTGCAGAAGCTGCTGTGTTGAAAAACTTTCCTACGACCCCGTAAATATCAGCAAGGAATAAATGCTTTATCGGCAGGATGCTATATATAGTATTTAATTTTTTTATAAATACGTCATCTTTAAAGAAATAGTAAGCGTAGTGAGGGTTTTTCTCAAGCCAGATATTGACAGAATAAAACCCGCTCTTTCTAAAAGTTTTTTTTAAAGAAAATGTTGTCTGTTCATTTACATGGAACTTGTCTTTCAAACCTTCATGCAGGGATTTTACCATATCCCAATCCAGTTTTTTCCCGTAACACCTTCCTAAAAGATAATAGATTTTTAGCCCGTATTTTATGAATATTTTGTTAGGGGAGGAATGTAAGATTATCTTTCCATCAGGTTTTAGAATCTTAGATGTCAGATTAAGCACACTTTCCAAATACCTTTGTTCTAAATGCTCAACAATATCAGATAAAAAAATAACATCAAAACTGCTTTCATTAAAATTGATTTGGTTGCAGTCAGATAAAATAAAACTGGCCTTATTTTCTATATTTGGTTTTTTCTTAAGCCAATGGCTATATAATTCTTCCGATATTTTTATAGCGTCTTGAGAGGAATCTATTCCAATTGCAACTGAACCTTTGTCCGCACAATGTAGTACAAGTTCTCCTCTGCCGCATCCAATATCCAAAACCCGCATACCTTCTTTAATTTGGGCCAGGTCAAAGACTTTTTTCAGCCTTGGTGAAAGGAACATGCTTTTTGAGGAAAGATACTGTTTAAAACCTTCGCAGTCATTAAGGAAATATTCTCTGGTATAAATTTCAGTGTTCATTACACGATTGTTATATCAAAATTGAATATGCCAAAGCAAGGAAAATATAGCTTATAATATACATTAAATATAGCTTATAAGCTATAAGTATTGACCGAACCATATGCCACCTCCGGAGTGGCAGTGGTTTTATCCTTTTTGAGTTTGCTATATTAAAATAAAATATAGCAGGCATACATTATGAAAAGAATGATTGAGAGGTTTTTAAAAATAATATGCTATAATATAAAAAAAGAATGCTATTTTTTTAGACAAAAGATACATTTAATCGCAAAAAATGCTGTCATTCCCGAAATTAGTAATCTGGAATCAATAAATAAGTAAATTAAGTAAATCCTGATCGTATACGCATTTCAATTCTATTTGGAGGTTTTTCGAGTATGAACAGTAAAATGCCGAATTTGCAAATATCTAAAAATGAGGCTAAACAGCGACTTGATGACCAGATAAAAAAAGGTCTAAAACTAAGGGGTAGATCTATTCGTTCTAAAGAAGCATATGATAATGCAATAAATGACCATCGTAAGTGGGATAGTTATAATAAAGAGTTATTAAAATTGTTTTTTGATTCTGATGAAATATTGATTAGATGCCGGATGTGCTGATATTGAAATAAAATATCCTAATAGTAAGACAATCCTTGAAAAGGGCATGAAAATAGGATCAAGGAAAGAATTTGAATATGGTAATAATGTTTACATTTTAGACTTGCTTGATACTGGATATGATGAAAAGGCGCAAAGACGTGCCGCAAAAATCTCTATTATTAAAAAAATATAAACTAAGGAAAAATGAGCCCGGCTTCACTAAGTACATAGAATTCTTGAAATCAAACTAGTGGTACTTATGCCACAGTGGCGCAATAAAGCAAAATCGGTTAGAAAAAACGAATGAGTTTTTTGGTTAAATCAATTTAGGAGGAATTGCATATTGGATATTGAAAATAGTTTAAGCAAAAAATATGTAGAAAGTATAATAAAAGATGCTATACCAAATTGTTCTTTTGATTACTATGAAAATCCAATGGAAAGAAATATTGTTTTTAGAGCTATAGTAGGAGAGCATACTTATCCTATTAGTTTTTCTAGATTAGCAATTGAGGGTTTTGAGAATAGTTTTGATAATAAAACTAGCGAACAACATATTAGGCAGAAAAACTATATAAAATATGCTATTTACTGTATTCTGGGAAAAGAAGGGATATTTAGGTCAGATTTTAGAATCTCAAAAACAATACTTGAAGAAATAGAAATATGGAAATCTAGCACTACAACAAAGAGTGTCTCCTTTGCTCCATCTTTTACAGAAAATATACTTTATGGTTTGAATGTATTAAAAGATTATTTGGATAAGAAATATAATAAAACTCAATCTGATATATTCAAAAAGGATATTAAAGAAATAGAAAATATAATTAACTATGCAGGCGAGCACAATGCTTCACTTGCTGACCCCGATGCTACTTATAACTCTTTAGGATTTTTGAAAACCGGTGCTTTTTTAAAAATAATTGAAATTGAAAAACTAAAAGAGAAAGAAACATCAAAAAGAATGAAGAATCAATATGATATTAAAATATATGAAATTGTTTCTGAGATGCAAAAGTATTTTATGGATGTTAAACTTCCCGAGTGTGCATCGGAATACTATGCTGATTTAGACAAATCTACTAATGACATTGTTGATTTGTCGTCTAGGACACAAAAACCATTAATTTTTATAAGTTATGCTACAGAAGAAATAGAATTAGCCGATTTTTTAAAAACAATCATTCAATATTGGGCAAAAGATAAAGTTAATGTGTTTATTGCTATGAGAGATATTCCAGCAGGTGCCGATCCTTTAAAAACAATGATGTTTGATAATCTTAAATTAGCAGATGCTATAATTCCTATTTGTTCTGAGACATCAAAGGGTTCTTTGTGGTTGTGGTGGGAAACATCTTCAGTATGGGGAAGGAATAAGTCAGTATTTCCTTTGTTTACTAACATCTCTGCAGGAGCTTTTGGACCACCTCTAAACCTTGTAAAGCAAGGGAAATTATATTTTAATGAAACAGAATTTAATGAGACATTATCTATACTCCTTAATGAGTTTGAAATAAAGGTAGGAAGTAACGCGTTAATAGGAGGGAATAAGACTACTTTCAATAAATTAAAAAATAAGTTTAGCAATGTTCAGTCTAAAATAAAAGTTAATTTGTCATATAACAAAATATCTGAAGAAAGCAATGGAAATATTCACAGATATTGGTTAAATTACGATATAACAAATAATAATACAAAGTCATACAATGATATTGTTGCTGAATTGATATTTCCAAAAGATTATTTGGAAAATCAACAACTGGAATATCCACATCATTTGAATAATAGCAAACTAGATAATATGAAAGATTACATTTTAATAACTTTTAATTATAACGGAATGCCAGAAGATGGTAAAAAGGTTCATTCAATAGGGAAACTTCCAGGAAAGACACTAAGAATTTTTGGAGAGCGTGGAATAGTTCCACTAAAGTATAAAATGACTACACCATTATGGGATAAAAGGCAAAATTATCGAGTATTTTGGAAAGTATTCATTGATGGTATAATTAGTGATGAGGGAAATAAATCTCTTGATGAACTTCAAGCATTTTAAATTGATTTGTAAAGAACGGTGCCAGGCTTGCCTAATAACCCTTATAGGTTTTTGTATTTTACGTCATAATCTATCACTACTTCGTTAAGTCGAATATCATACGACACTCTTTCGTCTTCGGTGTCTTTGCGAGGAGCGAAGCGACGTGGCAATCTCCAAAACGTCGAGATTGCTTCGCCTCTGGCTCGCAATGACAAACCTCACTTAACGAAGTAGTGCTATAATATGTCTTGAAAAATAAATATTATAACTCGAAATTGACAAAAGAAAAGCATTTTAGTATATTCGTGTATATTTAGATAAGTATTAACATGTGGAATTTTATAAGAAAGAAGGCACATTTGTGAAAAAGTATTCTGCGATAATCGGCTTGTTTCTGTGTTTTGTTTTTATGATCGGATGTAGCACTTTCAGGAATATGAAACAGAACTTATTCAAAAAGGGCGGCAAGGCGAAAACTGTTGAGGCTGTTAAATCAAAACCTAATGCAGTTAAAGCAAAAACTAATGTCATTGATGAAGACAAAGACGATGACGCATACGATGTAGATAAAGACTCGATGACAAAAGAAAGGCTCGGGATAGGCAATAAGAATGATCTTGAGTTTGACCTTGACGATGAAGAATAGATTATCCAACCGTTTAAATCCTCTAATTGAAAAACCACAAAATATAAATGAGCCCTTTATAAAAAGGTGTCATTCCCATGAAAATGGGAATCCAGTCCTACGAAGAACTGGATTCCTGCTGGAGTTTACCCTCGAATGCCTTTATCGGGGGCAGTAATGACAAAGCCAGGTTTTGTAGAGTGGGCCCATCATTCATAAAAAAGGAGAAACATGCTTTTAAAGATAGGGCACCGCGGCGCGTGCGGGTATGAACCTGAAAATACTCTTTTGTCATTTAAGAAAGCCCTTGCTCTTGGCGCTGATATGGTTGAACTGGACGTCCATCTCTGCAAGTCGGGAGAGCTTGTTGTTATACACGATGACAGTGTCGACAGGACAACGAACGGCAAGGGGAAAGTAATTTTAAAGAATCTTTCTGAACTTAAAACATATGATGCCGGAAAGAGTGAAAAAATACCTTCTTTAACTGAAGTTATTGAACTGATAAACAGAAAGGCAAAGATAAACATAGAGCTTAAAGAAAAAAACTCTGTTGAAAAAACTTTGGCAGTCGTAAAAGAATATGTAACTATAAAAGGTTGGTCGTATAATGATTTCTTGTTTTCATCATTTGACCTGAATATTTTGTATTCTTTAAGAGAACTCTCCGGAGAAAAAGCTCGTGTAGCCTTGTTAATTGACAAAATTGTTCCGGATATACCTAAGATAGCGGTTGACCTGGATTTATTTTCAATAAATATAGAAAAATGTATTGCTACACAAGGTTTTGTTAATGAGATGCATTTAATCAGCCTAAAAGTTATGGTTTGGACTGTCAATGATGTTAATGAAATGAAATTGTACACCGATTATGGGATCGACGGCATCTTCTCTGATTTTCCTGACAGGATACACTCCTAATATTGTATATATGTAAAAATATATATACATCCATTTGCCAAAAAAAATAGAATTTAGTAAAATTAATAAATATTTTTAGTATAGGATAACCTATACTTGATTACGGTGATTATTAAACACGATAACAATGATTAAAAGCTTAACATCCAGTAAAATCACAGTAATCTTTGTTTTAATCACTGTAATCAGTTAGCCCCGAAGGGGCTAAAGTATGCCGAGGCCATCCTTCGCATAAAGCTACGGATGACCCCGGTTAAGTTTGAAAGTATGCCGAGGTAGCTCAGCGGTAGAGCAACGGTTTCGTAAACCGTAGGTCGTGAGTTCAAATCTCATCCTCGGCTAATGCTTATTATTAACGAACATATAATGAAAAAAACTTTATTAGTTTTGATGATCGCTGTTCTCTTTTTTGCTGCTAATTCTTACTGCGCAAGCCCCGGCACAACGATATTCCCGATATTGAAAGTTAATCCGTCAGCATATTCTGCGGCTATGGGCGGTGTTAATGGGATAGTAAGTTCTCAGGTAGCTATAGATAACCCTGCTATTTTACCTTTGGTCCTGGAAGAAAAAATAGACGTAGAACATTTAGTCTATATTAATGACGTAAGTTACAGCATGATGACTTATGTTTATCCTATCAGCGAAAACAAAGCATTTTCGGGCTCTATAGGATATGTCGGGATAACCGGCCTTAATCGAACGGTTTATGACAGCACGAGCCCGGATCAATTTGTTGAAGCGGGTAATTTTAATTTTTCCGATGCTATTTTAAACCTTGGTTACGGCCAAAACCTGACCGATACTTTTTCTTACGGCGTAGGCTTAAAGGGCATAAAAGAAAACCTTGATACTAAAGATACTTATGATGCGATGATTTCCTTAAGCGGTTATTATGCCCCCAAAAACGATGTGCAGGTTAACTTCGGCGTTATCAATATGGGCCCTCAGGCTGCGGGGTTTGACGTGCCGAGAGGCGCTTATTTCGGTCTTGGGAATAAAATAAGTTATGATATGATCTGGGCAGGAGAAATTGTAGGCTACAGCGATCAGATATCTGAATTTCATACTGGTATTGATTATAAGATATCAAAAACATTGTCTTTAAGAGCAGGGTATAAGTACCCGTTCAAAGACCCTGGCCTTGGAGAATTCCCTAATATTAATTTTTCAGGAGGAGTGGGTTTTAGACTCGGAAGTTTTTCGCTTGACTATGCCTGGGTGCCGTACGGGGATTTCGGATCAACGCATAGAGTGGCATTATCTGCCAGGCTGGGAAGAAAATATTTAAAAGAGCAGGATGAACCTATTTTTTCTATAAAGAGATTTGAAAATATTGATGAAGAAAAGAAAATAACGAGCGTTGCCGTAACTAATTTTATAGCAAAAAGAGTTTCTCTGGTCAATGCTTATGCGGCTGCCAGTTACATAAGAATGAGCCTTAATAAAAGCGGAAAATTCAGCGTTATGGATTCACAGGAAATGGAATCAGCTTTAGGCGATCAGAAATATCAAGAATGCCAGGAAATTGAATGTGCATTAAGAATAGGCAGGATGCTGAAAGTCCAGAAAGTAATTATGGGCTCGGTAACAAAAATAGCGGATGTTTATTATGTGGCAGTGAATGTGTTCGACGTAGAATCCGGCAGTGTTTCCCAGTCCTTAGTACAGGATATCAGTGAAATAAGCGACCTTAACAAAGCTTGCGGGATCCTTTCAAGTAAAATAATAGGGCCGCACTAAAGTAAGGAACAGTTAAATGTCAGAATCTTCTAACTTTGTAAACAAGACAATAATTGATGTTACGGATAGAATTATCGCCTACGGGCTTCCTATCCTGTATTTTCTTATTTCCGTTGCATTTTATTTGCGCACGTATGATTCAGCCCAGATAAAGATTACCTTAATTGATATCGGTGGTGCGATAATCTTAGCTACCTGGCTGATCAAAGTAATTGAGGAAGATATTGTTACTTTTATAAAAAACAATATTGTTGTCATGGTTTCTTTGTTTGCTTTCCTGGTTTCCGGTGTAATATCGTATGCACTTTCTCCTTTTAAACTTGCTAGTGCTAATGAACTAACCCGCAGGATAATTTATATAGGGTTTGCAGTTATTGTCATAAAAGAGTTCGATAACAAAGAAAAATTAAGGACGTTATTTAATTGGCTTATTGCTGCAGCTTTTGTGGCAACGATCTATGGATTGATACAGTATTTAGATTCAGCTTTTTTCCCCGGCCCGCCTGAGCCCGGGCTTGATCCGTTTATATGGAGAAGAGCATTTGGGACCAGGGTATTCTCCACATTCGGGAACCCTAATTTTTACGGCGATTTTTTAGTTATTATGAGCCCGATAACGCTTGCTATGTTCATGTACACCAGGAAGCCGCATTTGATGGTCTTATGGTTGTTGATCGTATTGAATGTTTATTGGACCTATTCAAAAGGTGCGTGGCTTGGATTTGGCGCAGGTGTAGTTATTTTCATATTTCTGGCAGTAGGTTATTTCTTAAAAGCGAACAGGAAAAAACTGCAAAAAATATTGTTCGCTATGATGATAGGGACATTAATAGTCGTTTCATTCGGGATAGGAAAGAATTTGAAAGGCCGGACGGACAGCGCATCGTTCAGAATATTTACCTGGCTTTCGACCTGGGAAATGATAAACACCAATCCATGGCTTGGAACAGGGATAGGTACATTTTATATAACCTACCCTTCTTTCAGGCGCCCGCAGATCTTCTATATTGAAGGAAAACATAATACCGAGACCGACCATCCCGAAGATGAATATTTAGAAGTCTGGTATGATGAAGGGTATGTCGGGATAGGAATATTCCTTTGGCTTTTAATGATGTTTATATTAATGGGTTTTAATAATACGAAAACATTCCGGAAAAAAGACGAAGAAACTTCGCAAAATGATGTGCGCTCTTATTACCAGTTGGGTGTTTTAACTGCACTCCTGGCGCAGCTTGTTCACAACCTTGTATGCGTTTCTCTGAGGTTCGTCTCGTCAGGGGTTTTTTTATGGCTCCTGATAGGTATCATCGGCGCCTTGAACACACACAATCCTTTGCCAGAAACTCCTAAACCGTTCGTAAATAATACTAACTCGGTCCCGAGATTTATCAGGCAGTTTTTCCAGATCGCTATTGCCGGCATAGCTGTTTATCTTGTAATAATATTTTATGGATATTTTGATGCTGACATGAATCATAATATGGCTATATACTATTCAAAGCAGGGCGATTGGACAAATGCGCTTAAGCATTATGAAATGGTCGTAAAGGAAAACCCGTCTTTTATAATGGCGCATTATTTTATGGGGAATGTTTATAATGACCGCTGGATGCCGGATGATGTTAACCGCTCTATAGGAAAATATAAGGATGTCTGGAAACTTGCGCCAAATTACGTGCAGTCTCACCATCAGGCAGGCCTGATATACCTTAAATGGGGTGAAGATGTAGAGCGGATGGCCCAGGAAGCCCAAAAAAAAGGAGATAATGCAAAGGCTGCCGAGCTTAATAAACAAAAGGTTGAGATTTGGGACAAGGCTCTGCATGAATTTCATTTATATCAGGAGATCGACCCTGTTTTCCCTTTAAATTATTATAGAATAGCATGGATATATATGCAGCTCGGCCAAAGGGACAAAGCGGAACAGATATACCTGGAACATTTGAATTTCCCTGAAAAATTACAGCATCATCCTCACGATGCATGGGTGGCAGATTGGGGAATAAGGCGCAGGCGCGAATTATCCGAGACCTGTGTCAATTTAGGGAACCTTCATTTTATGATAAATGACGAACCTAATGCCGAGAAATATTATAAAAAAGCATTGGAGCTTTATTCGGATTCTGAGATAGCTATGAAAAACCTTGCTGCGATTTACGGCAGAAAAGGAGATATAAAAAATGCTACTGTCTTGTGGCAGAATCTGAGAAGAATAAATCCTAACGACCCTGATGTGAAAAGGGTATTTCAGCAGCGCTAAATAATGAAATAATGAAAAGAATTTTCTCCTATATACTTTATTTAACCTTATTCATACCCCCGCTGATATTTTTTACAGACCTTACACGCAACCCCTATTATTTTCAGATAGTCTTGGTAAACAGCCTGACTCTTTTATTATGGATAACCTGGCTGGTTAAAGGCATAAAAGACAGGGAGGTAACACTTTACCGGACACCTCTTGACCTTCAGCTGGGCGCTTTTCTATTGATCGCAACAGTTTCCTGGCTTGTGATACTTCTTGAGAATTTTAATACCCCTTATTTAAAATACTCTGTTTACAGCGAGGGTTCCAAACGCTGGTTCTACCTTTTAGTCAATTCCGTCCTTGTCTATTACATTCCGGTATATTTCTTAAACAAAGAAACCCGTAATAAGTTTGTTAATATAATTATTCTTGCAAGTTTTATAGCTTCGGTTTACGGTGTTCTGCAATATTTCGGTATAGAATTTATCTGGTCCAAGGTCCTAAACCCTTTCGGGGGAAGAAGCGTTTCCACATTCGGCAACCCGAATTTCCTGTCATCATACCTGGTCCTGTTATTCCCGGTAATATTTGTTTTTTATATCCAATCAAAGTCTTCTTTGGCAAGACTTTATTACTTTATAGTATTTTCAAGCAATTTTGCCGCCCTTCTGTGTACTATGACGCGTTCTTCCTGGCTCGGCGCTTTTATAGCGATGATAATGACACTGTTTTTTATCTGGGTGTACGAAAAAGAACTCTTTAAGAAAATACAGTCAATGGTAACTGTGATGTCCTTTATTCTGCTCTTTGCGATAATTTTTTGGCCTAAAAGCACTGTTTCTGGTTATAAGCCTTCAGTGATTGAGAGGTTGACAGAAGCCAAACAGATGAAGACAAATTATTACGGGCCTTTCCATCAGCGAAGGCTTATATGGTCATGCGCCTGGATCATGATAGTTGAAAAACCTGTTATCGGAAAAGGATGGGGGTGTTTTGAGTTGTTCTATCCTTTTTATCAGGGCAGGCATTTGTTCTTAAGGGCATATCACGGGCTCCGTACTCATGCCAACAATTGCCATAATGAGATCCTTGAAATATGGTCTCAAACAGGCACTTTGGGTTTCGGGATCTATTTGTGGCTCATATTCAGCGTTTTTAGTTTCGGGTATTTTATGATAAAAAACACTCAAAAGGAAGAGCGTCTTTTATCAATAGCGCTGCTGTCTTCTTTGGCAGGAATGCTTTTTGACAACCTTTTGAACGTATCTTTGCATTTTGCCATTCCCGGATTTTTATACTGGTGGAACGTGGGGCTTCTTGCAAGCCTTGAACAGAACAGGGGAAGAGAAGTTGATCTAAAACCGTTATTTAAACAAATAATGCTTTATTTTATAATAATATTTTTTGTATTTTTTATATTAAGATATGTAGGTAATTTTCTGGGCGAGGTCCATTATTTCGCGGGTTTCAAATTATCCAAGCAGAATGAAATCATGGCATCTATACCCGAGCTTGAAAAAGCCCATAATTACCAGCGTTTTGAAGTAAACAATAATTATGAACTGGCAAATTCATATGCGAGGTCTAACCAGCGGGATAAGGCAATTTATATGTATAAAGAGTCTTTAAGGGCGAATGCAGGTTATGACGAAATATATTTCAACATGGCAACGGTCCTTGTCCAGATGGGAAAGGTGAATGAAGCGCTTCCTGAATATACCCGGGCTCTTTATATAAACCCTGTTTCTATGGAAGCATATTCTGCCCTGGGCAGTATTTTTTTACAGGACCCGGACCGTTACAATGCTTCAGGGATAGCTTTGTTCAAGCAGTGTTCGACGTTATTTCCCGATAACAAAGACGTCTGGAACAACATGGGGTACCTCTATACAAAAACTAACAAATTCGACGAAGCCCTGGAAGCATATAAAAAAGCTATTGCACTCGATCCGGATTTTGACCTTGCAAAAAGAAATGCAAGGATAGTGCTTTTAAGAACGAATAAAAAGGATCCTTTCATAGACGATATAGAGAATTCTTTTAACAATATTGAAATCAACGTAAAATCAAATAACTGGGGAAAAGCGCTGAAGATCTGTCAACACCTGGTAGAGATCGCCCCGAATAGTTTTAAGGCAAGGCTCTACCTGGCAAATATTTATTTCACATTAAAAGATTTCGACAAAGCCGCAAAAGAATATAACGAGAGTTTACGTCTTAGGCCTAGCAACCCGCTTGCCATGACTAATCTAGGGCTGTTATATTTTGAGACCAAGAAGTATGACCTTGCAAAAAGAACCTTTGAAGACATCCTCAGGATAGACCCGAAAAATGATACCGCAAAACAGATCCTTCCAAGGATAAATTCAATCCTCTATACTCCTGTACAGAACAGGCAGTAAAAACCTGAGATTCTTGAAAAACCTCCAACAATCTCTGATTATGACTTCTTTAGCGTTACTTAATGAAATCCCTTTAGGGTACAAATTTTCAAAAAATGATTACACAGATTAAGTCCTGGCAGTTCATCTATGTAATCCGATTTTACAATCTGTACAATCAAGATACTCGATGAGTTTTTCAATGATCTTAAATTTCAAATACCTACTTTTAAAATCTTATCATTAGTATTCTTATTCTTCCAAACCTCTCTTAATTTCTCTAATCAAACCTTAAAAGTTCCCTGTGACTAAGCACGGGGGTGTATCAGGTTCCGCCAAAGGCGGACAGGCTTTAGTCTGCATTCAGATTTCATACTACGGGCGTAAGCCCGTAATGGTTGATTTTTGTGGTTTCTAATCACTACAATCCTATTTTTAATCTGCGTAATACCTTTTCTTAAAAGTATTTAAAAGAATAATAAAATATTATATAATCATCTTGACAAACTAAAAAGAATATATTATATTATTACCAATTATAGCTCGGTATTAAATATATTAAGTCTATTTGCGAAAATATTTATTAAAAGGGAGGTAACATGGGAATGGTAAGCAAGGCTTTATTCAGATTTCAAGTCGGCGAAATCCATCTGAAACATGAGTTTCATTTGTTCCTATTTAAGATCGGGAGAAAGATAAAAAAAGCGATAAGGTTAATAAATTTCCATTATAACATCGTAGTGAAATAATAAAGTCATGGACAATTTAATTTATTGTTAATAATTGGATATAAAAATGGCTATAAAAAAATTTTTTAATGGTGAACTAGAAATAATTGATATTGCCGCATTGGCAAAAGAACTAAATGTACATAAGGTGACGCTCTTGAGGAAAATAAGGGAAAACAAACTTGCAGCCCAAAGGATAGGAAGAAGCTATTGGGTTTCTAAGGATTCTCTTAAGACTTTTCTTGATGACGGGCTTCCAAAAATCTCCGCAAAAACTTCCAAATAAACCAAACACACGGTATAAAACCTATAAATAAAGAAGCAGCAACTTTTGGATAATAATTTGTACGGTGATTTTTGTTTAAGGGTTAAATAAAAATAGCAATATAAGAATATATTTAGTATAATAACAAAAAAACATAAAAATAAATTTAGGTAAAAAAATGTTAAAACGAAAAAAACAGGTCGGGAATTTACCAATGGGTTTTCAAGAAAACATAGAGCTTGGCAAAAGCTTGCTCAATCAAGGCAAATACGAAGAATCTGAAAAATATTTCTTACAAGCAATAAAATTGAACCCCAAAAGCGAACAAGGACATTTTGAGCTTGGGAAAGAATATTATATTCAAAATAAAATGCAGTATGCAGAAAAAGAGTTGAAAAAAGCAATAAGTATTTGTGATGAGAACAAATATGCATACCTGTTGCTGGCAAAAGTATACAAGTCACAGAGGCATAATATTCAGGCATTAAAAATACTCTTAGAGTTAATCAAATCAGGGCATGCAATGCTAGAATCTGAAATAGAGATAGACTCTATTTGTGAAAATGCAGGCCATCATACCTGTGTGATAGACGGGCATAAACAAACGATAAAAGAATGGGTAGACAAAGTAAGAAAACGGCTTTTATCAGCGCGGGTAAGTAAGATAGACAGGGAGATAAAAGGTTACAAAAAAGCGATAAATAAAACTACGAATAATGCAGATTTACACCTGGCATTAGCACAGGCATATGATCTAAAGAAAGAATACAGTAAAGCTATTGAGGAGTATAAAAAAGCTATGCTTATGGGCATGGCTAATACAGATGTACACCTAATGATAGGCGAGGCCTATTATAGAAGCGGACAATACTCTTCTGCTGCAGAAGAGTTCAGGTGTGTTCAGGAAACAGCCCCGTCGCAAGACATGCTTTTTAAACTGAACAGGATATATAAGAAGTTGAAAAAATTTGATCTATGTTTAGAAACAGGTTATAAATTCATCGAGAATGAAAATATTGAGGATAAAGAATATAATAATAAACTTGTTGATTTTTTTAAAAGAACCGGCAAGAAAAAAATAGCAGATGAAGAGTTCAAAGTTAAAATAATAAGGACTCCATATTTTGAAAATGAACTGAAAGATGACACGGATTGTTGTTTTCTTATTCCTATAGGCATGGGCCGGATAGTTTCGTACCTGAGGTCTAACAGTATAACTATCGATCAGGATGACCTATACGTAAAGATTAACCGCGATAACATGTCGGGTTGTGAAAAAGACAAGATAGATAAAAATGTGTTCTTTGATGAGAAAAGAATAATTGCATATTCAAACGGCAATAAGGACCGATATATCGATTCTCTGATGGAAAAGATGGAAGATAAAACTCAATTAAATGGCTATAAAGTCATCCTTCTTTCAATACCTGTTCTCTTCACAAACATAAGCAGTTATATGTTCGCTTTAGCTTTTACTAAATATTTAAAAAATAAACATAATCCAATAATAATAGTCGGTGGCCACAACAGTACAACTGCAAAAATACTGACTTATGACCTCGATAATATAGATTTTGTTATAGAGGGTAAAGGTGAGAAAACGCTTTTAAAGTTGTTAATGGCATTAAAGTATGGGGTATGCATCGATAATGTCCCTGATATTGAAATAAAGAAGAACGGTAAGCTGATATCTTCACATCAGCGCGTTAAACTGGAAATTATCCCTGACTATAATGGCCTTCAATTAAGTTATTACGTATATCAAAATCAGCGAAAACAAAAACTCAGTGATACTCAAAACGGTGTTAAAAGCATATTGGAAGATTTTAATAACAGTGAAATAATAGTGGCACCTTTTATTTTACTGGAAGGTTGTTCAAATGAATGTGCTTTTTGCGTTGATTCAGCCCCGAACATGTTGCTTTCTTTAAACCCTAAAAAGGTTATTGAATACTTAAAAAATTTCAAGGAAAAATATGCCGTAAAATACTTTTTCTTTTTGGACAATACGATAAATGTTTCGAAAAAATATATAAATGAACTTTGTGATGGGATAATAAATTCAGAGCTGGACATTTTGTGGTGCGATTGTGCAAGGGCAGATAATCTTGACAGAGAGACGCTTCTCAAGATGAGGAAAGCCGGGTGCATAAGGCTCGTTTATGGCCTGGAAACGGCAAGCCCCAGGTTGTTAAGATATATCAATAAGGAGATAAATCTTAAGCGGCTGGAAAAAATACTTTCCTGGACAAATGAAGCAGGGATTTGGTCCGGTATAGAGATCATATGCGGTTTCCCGCACGAAACAAGAGATGATTTAAAAATGACAATAGATTTTCTTAACAGGAATAAAAGCCTCATTAATACAACCTACTACAATATATTCCATTTACAGTTCGAGAGCCGGATGTATTCTGACCACAAATGTTACGGTATTAAGAATATTTCAAAGATAGATACTTATAAATATGTACGGAATGAATTGAAAGGGCTGAGTCAGTTTTCTTTTGATGAGACAGAAGGGCTTAAATGGAAATATAAACTGACCGATATGATAGAAGGGTATGATTATGTGCTAAAAGAGATGGGTATGAATGAAATAGAGCGTTCAAATTATGAGCTAGAACATTTTTTATTTTATTTATATTCAAAATATAGTAATAAAATTGACGTTGCTAAAGTGTATGACAAAATTAACAAGGCTTATGCGTCAATTATATATAAATAATCACAAAACACAAGAGGCTATTTAGTATTTTTTAGTCAAATATTACGCTGGTATATTGCATTTAGTAAGTATAGTTTTATTGACAATATATATAGAATTTAGTAAAAATATCTAGTTAACAAATGAAAAGTGTAAAGTGTAAAATAAAAAATGCAGTTTAAAGAACCGAATTACGTAAAAAAAATAATTACGAATGTCCTTTTAAAAGGATTTGCATTTTGCAATAATTTATTATAGGAGTCTTAATATGTCAGGTCATTCAAGGTGGGCAGGTATTAAACATAAGAAGGGCGCAATAGATGCCAAAAGAGGCAAGATATTTACGAAAATAGTGCGTGAAATAGCTGTCGCTGCAAGAGCGGGCGGTGGAAGCATTGAAAACAATGCACGGCTAAGAAAAGCCATAGAATTAGCAAAAGAGGCTAACATGCCGCAGGACAATATTAAAAAAGCAATTCAGCGCGGCACCGGTGAAATACCCGGGGTAGTTTACGAAGAATTGTCCTATGAGGGTTACGGCCCGGGCGGGGTCGCGGTCATGGTAGAAATAACCACCGACAACAAGAACCGCACATCATCGGAAATAAGAAATATTTTTTCAAAGCGCAACGGTAACCTGGGCGAAACAGGGTGCGTCTCTTGGATGTTTAAAACTAAGGGTTATATCGCGGTTGAAAAGAAAAATTACGACGAAGAAAAACTGCTCAACCTTATCCTGGAACTCGGAGCCGAGGATATGAAAACCGACGATGAAGAGGTCTATGAGATCTTTACAAAACCTGAGAATTTCGAAGAAATAAAAAAAGGGCTTGAAGCAAAGGGAGTCCCTGTCTCAGTGGCAGAGGTGGCGCCCCAGCCGCAAACCTATATACAGCTTAACGGAAAAGATGCCGAGAATATGCTTAAAATAATTGACGAGCTGGAAGCTCATGATGATGTTAAGAATGTTTATGCGAATTTTGATATTTCCAAAGAAGAAATGGAAAGGATAGGAAACCTGGAATAGCGTATAGAAAAGTAAAGATCCATCCATATTTTAGTTTTTCTCTACGCTCTACGCTAAACGCTATCCGCTGATAAGTAAATGATAGATGAATCTAAAAATAAAAGCACGATTGTTTTGGGGGTAGACCCTGGTTTGTCAATGACTGGATGGGGAGTAATAATCAGGGGGACGAATGACCGGCTGGTCTTAAAAAATTATGGCTGCATAAAAACAAAACCCTCCTCACCTTTGATCGAAAGGCTTAAAAACATATATTTTACTTTGAATAAAGTTATTGAAGAGTATTCCCCAGAAGTGATGGCGATCGAGGAATTATTTTTTTCAAAAGAAGCACGGACTATAGCTTCTGTAGGTCAGGCACGAGGGGCGATACTTATTACAGCGGGCTTGAAGAACCTGCCGGTTTATGAGTATAACCCAAGGCATGTGAAAATGGCACTTACCGGTTACGGGTCTGCGGATAAAAAACAAATACAGCAGATGGTAAAAATAATCCTGGCCATGAAAGAAATACCTCAGCCGGATGACGCCGCCGACGCCCTGGCGCTTGCGATATGCCATATTAATACAAGCAATTTCAAATTGAAAGCCAATATATGAAAATCAAAAATAAAAAATCAAAAATCAGAAATTCAGGTGTTCTCTTCCAGAGAACGAGTTTAAATTATTCGCCGAAAAGGCGAATACCTTAATTTTACATTTTGATATATAATTTTTAATTTAGGTTTAACTATGATTACGCATCTAAAAGGCAAGCTGGACAAAAAAAGTTTAAATAAAGTTGTTATCGATGCAGGCGGTGTAGGGTATGAAGTTATGACACCTCAATCTGCAGTCGAAAGACTTCCTGATATAGGCCACGAAGTAAAGCTGTATATAGTCGAGTCTTTTTCAATGTATGCAGGGGGAACGACTTTGTACGGTTTCTTATCAGAAGAAGAGCGCGAGATATACCTGCTTTTAAAAGAAGAGATACCCGGAGCAGGTGCAAAGAAAGCCCTTGATTACCTGGACAAAGTATCAAAATCTCTTCCTGATTTCCGGCAGGCAATTGTAAGAAAAGATATATCTATCTTAACAGGTGTTTTTGGTTTTACGAAAAAGACGGCAGAAAAAGTAATATCCAGCCTTAAAGATAAGATAGCAGAGATTCAAATCAGCGGCAAACAAAAATGGCCTTCTTCGATCGATTCAAGCATTGAAACAGAAGCTATTTTTGGGTTGATAGCACTGGGCTACAAAGAAGGCCAGGCAAGAGATGCTGTTGAAAGGTCCTTAGACAAAAATAAAAAAGCTGTTCCCGTAGAGGAAATAATTAAAAGAGCGTTAAAATATTTATGACCCGCCTGCACTGGACGTTCGCCTTTGAATCTTTGGCGGACAGCTTAGGCGGGTCACCTGAGATTTGATAGAATTTAACTTATATTTTGAAGTTACAATATTATTCAGCATCTAAAAGCAATTTAAGAGGTATTTTCAGGTGAAACAAGAAGATAAAAGGATCATTGACGGCGAAGTAACAATAGAAGAAGTTAAAGTTGAAAATACTTTAAGGCCGCAAAGCCTTGATGAGTTTATCGGGCAGGAAAAGCTTAAAAGTAATTTAAAAGTCTTTATAGAGGCGGCAAAGAAACGAAAAGAGCCTCTTGACCATTGTCTTTTTTATTCTCCACCCGGGCTTGGTAAAACCACGCTGTCTCATATAATATCCCGTGAAATGGGGGCAAATTTACGTTCCACATCAGGCCCTGTCTTGGAGCGTGTGGGAGACCTTGCCGCAATCCTTACAAACCTTTCCGAAGGAGATGTCCTGTTCATCGATGAGATACACAGGATGAATCATCTGGTAGAAGAATCATTGTATCCTGTTATGGAAGATTTTGAACTAGATATAATTATCGGACAAGGCCCGTCGGCAAAAACCCTCAAACTTCCTATCCCAAAATTTACATTGGTCGGCGCAACAACCCGTTCAGGCCTTCTTTCAAGCCCATTAAGAGAACGCTTCGGGATAGTCAGCCATCTTACTTTTTATGACCTTGAAGAGTTAACTAAGATAGTGGACCGCTCAAGCAGGATCCTAAATATTGAAATCGAACAAGATGCCAAGACGGAAATAGCTCAAAGGTCAAGGGGTACACCAAGGATAGTCAACAGGCTTTTACGCAGGATCAGGGATTTTGCCGATGTAAAGTCAAATGGCAGGATAGACAAAGATATCGCTTCCAGTTCTCTGAAAGCCCTTGATATTGACGAAGCAGGCCTTGATTATATGGACAGGCGGATACTTGAAACAATAATCAAGAAGTTTTCCGGCGGCCCAGTCGGGCTTGAAACTATAGCGGTGGCGGTCAGTGAAGCGGTTGATACTATAAGCGATGTTTATGAGCCATACTTGATTCAGTCAGGTTTTTTAGCGCGTACCCCCAGAGGCCGTATCGTTACTGAAAATACCTACAACCATTTAGGATTAAAAAATCCTAATGTGCCTAAAGGCGAGTTGTTTACATAGTTACCTTTAAAAAGACAGCTTATATTTTCATGTTTTTGATATAAACTGTCTTTATCATTTTATTATGGAAAAAATTGATTTTATAAAATGCGGTTCATGCCTTAATGTCCTAAAAGACATCCATTCTGTATTTAAGGTATCTGCGACATTAAACCCTTATATAAACTGTATGTATAGTTGTGTTTATTGCCCGTTTGCCAAAACGAACAGGGTGGGAGTAAAGACAGATTATTTGCATTTTCTTGAAAAGAATTTGTCGGAAGGAACGCAAAAATATCCTATAGGATTTGGATCTATGACTGAACCCTATAGTGACCTTGAGAAAAAATATAATCTAACCCACCACAGCCTTGAGATCATAATAAAGCATAAATATCCGGTCCATATTTTTACTAAATCAAATACCATCCTTCGGGATATTGAGCTGTTAAGGAGTTATTCTGGAGAAGGCCTATTGGCTGTCACCGTTTCTATTTCTACCTCTGACAATAAACTTTCTCAATTATTGGAGCCGGATATTAATATCCTTGAATTACGGTTGAACCTTTTGCAGGAATTAAAAAAGCAGGGCATTTTAGCCGGGATTACGCTTGCTCCTATAATTCCTTTTATAAATGATTCAGCATCAGCACTTGAAGAAGTTTTCGACTTTGTAAAAAGTGATGCCCGGTATATTTTACCTGGAGTTTTTAATATTGATTCAAATGTCCATAAAGAAAAAATAACTGAATTTATCAGCAACAAATATCCAAAGCACAAAGATGAATTCCTTGAGCTTTACAACGGGAAAATAATACCCGATAGCTTATACTCAAGCCGGATAAATGAGGTTTTAGACAAGCTTTCAAAGGAATATAATATACCTCTAAACATGCCGTTGGAAAATGAAGTTCCCTGTCATACCGACATAGCTCAGGAGCTTTTGAAATGAAGATACTCCTGCACCACTGCTGTGTACCTTGCTCTCCTGCAATTGTCGAAGATTTAAAAAAAGATTTTGAAATAACCAGCTTTTGGTTCAACCCGAATATCCAGCCTAAAGAAGAATACGATAAAAGAAAAATATCTTTCGAGTTGTATATTAAATCCTTGGATATCCCTGTGTATTTCGGATCCTTGGTGTCATGCGATATCTGGGATCAGGGAAGATGGAAAGACAAAGCCTCCAGATGCAGGGCTTGTTACTTAGTGAGGTTAAACGAAACTGCACTTACGGCAAAAAAAATGAATATTGATTATTTTTCAACAACGCTTCTTTCAAGCCCTTATCAAATGCACGATCTTATCCTTGAGGCAGGTACCGAAGCATCAAAAAAACACGGCTCTAACTTTGTTTACAGAGATTTAAGGAAAAGTTATTATAAAGGCAAAGACCTATCAAGGAATCAAGGTTATTATATACAAAAATATTGCGGTTGCCTCCTGTCAAAGAAGGAAAGAGAAGAACAAAGGCACAGAGATAAAGGTGGAAATCCTTCGGCAAGAGCCGTCCCGTCTCGGCGGGACTTTAAATAATGTGACATCCTGCCTCCGATGCTTCTATACGGAGTCCGACAGAATAATCGGACTTGGCGGGAGAAAGGTATAAAGGAAAAGGGTAATAAAAGTTATGCCACAGGTTATAGGTAAGGTTTTTATAATTATAGGATTAGTTACTGCCGGGATAGGGTTTGTTATAATGTTTTTTGACAAGATCCCGCTTGTTGGCAAGCTGCCCGGTGATATTCTTATAAGAAAAGGTAATTTCACGTTTTATTTTCCGCTGGTTACCTGTGTAGTATTAAGTATAATTTTGACGGTTATTTTACTGGTTTTCAAACATAAATAGCACTACTTCGTTAAGTGAGCTTTTACCATTGCGAGCCAGAGGCGAACAATCTCGACGTTTTGGAGATTGCTACGTCGCTTCGCTCCTCGCAAAGATACCGAAGAAGAAAGAGTTTCGTATGATATTCGATTTAACGAAGTAGTGATAGGGCTTACTGAAAAATGAAATTACTTATTGAATATTCAATTAATAGTTTGATAAAAATGTAGTCATAAGTGCACGGTTTTTGCATAGTTTTTGTTTAAGAGCTTGCACTTTTTCTTATCTTTAATTTTTCATTAAGCCCTGATTACACAGATTTACTGCCAAGTGTAATCAGAGTAATCTGAAGTTCAATCTCCGTAATCAGGGTTTTAAAAAATATGATATATAAATTGGTTGTATTATTTTATTTCTTCAACTTTTTAGCTGTTAATGCATACTCCAAACAATTTCCTGCAACAACAGTTAAAATAGGGATACTGCAAGATCAGAAATCATTTAATGTGAGTTGTGAAGGCGATTATTATGCTTCTGAACTTAAAAGCGGTAAAAGGGAAGATGTAAAGTCATCCGATATTTACCTGGTGCGCGGCCAAGGCGCAAAAATTAGATTTAACGGTTTTAGTTTTGAATCACCAGTAAGGCTGATGGCAAAAAATCCCAAGGACAGGGTAACCATAGACGGCAAGCATTACCGCGACAGCCTTTTGATCTTATGTAAAGACGGCAGGCTTTCTTTAGTCAATGAGCTGGGGCTTGAAGATTATATTTACGGTATACTGCCGAGGGAAGTAAGCCCGGAGTGGCCGCTTGAATCCTTAAAGGCTCAGGCTGTTATAAGCAGGACCTATGCCCTGCAGAACATAGGCAAGCACGAGAAAGATGATTTTGACCTTTGTAACACGGTCCATTGCCAGGTTTACGGCGGAGTTGAATCGGAAGATTCAAGGTCCAACAAGGCCGTTGAAGAAACAAGGGGAGAGGTCATTATTTTTAAAGATAAGCTTGCTCATGTTTTTTTTCACGCTGCCTGCGGAGGGCATACTGAAGACCCGAATGAAGTATGGAATTACGGAGAAGAAGTGCCGAAGTACCTTATGGGACATACATGCAGGTTTTGCAAGAACAGCCCTCACAATAACTGGAAAAATGAGCTTAGCGCGGAATATATAAGGAAAAAATTAAATACAGCAGGTTACGATGTAGGTGAAATAAAAAGAATAAGCGGCGCAGGCAGGACAGGTTCCGGCAGGGTTAGAAATTTAAAGGTAACAGGCGAGAAAAAAAGTGTGGCTATAAATGCTGCAAAGTTCAGGCTTTTCGTAGATACGTACCTTATAAAAAGCACTTATATAGATTCAATAAAGAAAAAGGGCACGAAATTTGTCTTTGCAGGTTCAGGCTGGGGCCATGGGGTAGGTATGTGCCAGTGGGGGACAAAAAAGATGGCTGAAAAAGGATACGATTATAAACAGATATTAAAATATTATTTCCCAAAAACTAGTATCGAGAAGTGGAAATAGGAATTAGTGTTTAGCGGATAGCGTAGAGCGTATAGAAAAACTAAAACTTAAATGGAGTTTGAAGTTTCATATAAGCTATCCGCTCTACGCTCTACGTTAAAATAGAGTATATTAACAAAATGGAAACTGAAACGGATTTATTGCTTGCATCATACGATTACACTCTTCCCAAGGAACTTATAGCTCAAAAACCTTTGGAAAAAAGAGACGAAGCAAAACTGCTGGTGTTAGGCCGTCATACCGGAGAAATAACACACAGGTCATTTAAGGATATAGCAGACTACTTAAATCCCGGAGATCTGTTAGTCATAAATAAAACAAAGGTCGTGCCTGCCCGGATTTTTGGAAAGAGGGAGACGGGCGGCAGGGTAGAGGCCTTATTCCTCAATGTAAATGAAGCCGATATGAATGATAGAAAAGCTTTAGCTCTACTAAAACCCCCGATTCCTCTTAATAAAAAAATAATATTCCCGGATAATTTAGAGGCTGTTGTATCGGGAAAAAATGAGTTAGGTGAATATGTAATAAAACTATCTGGCCCGTTTTTAAAACAGGTCCTTAGTGAATACGGACAAATGCCGTTGCCTCCTTATATAAAGCGCGATAAAGTTAATAACAGCCCTTTAAAAAACTTTGATGCTGAAAATTATCAGACCGTATATTCAAAAGAAGACGGGTCTATCGCTTCGCCTACTGCAGGGCTTCATTTTACCAAAGAACTTTTAAAGGATATCAATGAAAGGGGAATTGAGATAATTGAGGTAATTCTTCATGTAGGCTGGGGAACATTCCGGCCCGTCAAAGCGCAGGATATTACCCGGCATTTTATGCTGCCGGAACATTATTCTATCAATCAAAAAGACATAGACAAAATAAAAGAAGCAAGAAAAAAAGGTAAAAAAGTTTTTGCAACCGGAACTACCGCGGTTAGAGCGCTTGAATCCGCATTTTCAAGGGGCAGCGAAAAAAGTTTCGGTGAAACCGATCTTTTTATCCATCCAGGGTATAAATTTGGTGTTGTGGATGCCCTTATAACAAATTTCCATCTGCCGAGGTCAACACCTTTATTACTTGTTTCTTCGTTTGCGTCAAGAAAAACGATACTTGATGCGTACAAAAAGGCGATACAATTAAGTTACAGATTTTATTCTTATGGCGATGCGATGCTTATTCTTTGATAGCGTACAGCGTTTAGCGTGTAGCGTATAGGAAAGTCAAAGTCCTCTATACGCTGGTAAATATTATGTTTAAAATATCTAAACGATCATTGGAATGTTCTGCGCGTACTGGAGTTCTTAAAACTTCTCATGGTGAGATAAATACTCCTGTATTCATGCCGGTTGGGACTCAGGGCACGGTAAAAACCTTGTCTTCAAGAGAGCTGAATGAATCGGGTGCGGAGATAATACTATCCAATGCGTATCATCTATACCTGAGGCCGGGCGCTGATATTATTCAGGAGTCCGGAGGTATACATAAATTTATCGGCTGGGAAAAACCTGTACTGACCGATTCAGGCGGATTTCAGGTGTTTTCCCTTGCTACTTTACGTAAAATAGATAATGACGGCGTAGAATTTCAGTCTCATATTGACGGCTCAAAACATTATTTAAGCCCGGAAAAATCGATCGAGATCCAGCAGAAGCTGGGTGCAGACATAATCATGTGTTTTGACGAATGCCCTCCTTATCCCTGCTCGTATGAGTATGCAAAACGTTCCATGGATTTAAGCCTTGAATGGGCAAGAAGATGTAAAATCAAAATCGAACAGGATAATAAGAGCCGTCAGCTTCTATTCGGCATAGTTCAGGGTTCCGTATATAAGGATTTGCGCAGGGAAAGCGCTCTTAAGACCGTTGAAATTGATTTTCCCGGCTATGCAATAGGCGGCCTGGCTGTCGGTGAGCCCAAAGAAGAAATACTTGAAGTATTAAAAACAGTCCTTCCTATACTGCCGACACAAAAGCCGCACTATGCAATGGGTATCGGCATGCCGCAGGATCTATGGGATTGTGTAGAGCACGGGGTTGATATGTTCGATTGCGTGCTTCCAACCAGGAACGGCAGGAACGGGCAGGCATTTACTTCAAGCGGAAAAGTAAATATAAAAAACACTGAATATATAAGGGATTTCAGGCCTTTAGACCCTGAATGTGACTGTATGACATGTAAAACTTATAACAGGGCATACTTGAACCATTTATTCAGGGCCCAGGAGCTTTTAGTGCTTAGGCTTTTAACTTTACATAACATTAATTTTATGATAAAATTAACAGCCAAAATTCGAACAGCAATTATTCAGGATAGCTTTTACAAAGAAAAAAAAATATTTTTTCAGCAATATGCTCAATAAATCATCAAAAATCATTGTATTTTCAGTGTTGAATATTCTTCTTGTCTCTAATGTAATGGCAAAGAAGAATATTTATAATGATGCTGCTATAATCCTTCAATCCGGCCTTACCGACCAAAACCGTGAAGTGCGCCTCCTTTCTATAGGCATGCTTCCGAATATTGGAAAGGAATGTATCCCAACTTTAATAAAATTGCTCGATGATGAAAGTGATTTTATTAAAGTAGAAGCAGCGCGGTCTCTTTTTAAATTAGAGAACAGGTCCGGCATCCCCGTCTTAAGGGAAATTTTAGCGAACAAGCCGAAACTCTCCGAAAAAATTGATGTAGCCGCACGTATGAAGGCTATCACTCAAGGGACGGTCCGAGTTAAGGCAGCCATTGCGCTTGGTGAAATAAAAGATATAGGTTCTGTTCCTTTATTAACTAAAACTCTTGATGATGACGACGGCAGAGTAGTAGATGCCTGCCTCCTATCCCTGGCGAAACTTGGTGACCGTAAAGCAAAAGATGATTTTGCTTCAGCGTTAAAAAGCACAAAACCGCAAGTAAGAGAAGTGGCTGCGCAGGCTTTGGGTAATATAGGAGACCCGAGTTATATACCTAAAATACGCGAAAGATTAAAAGACTGGAGCAGGGATGTAAAGGCGGCATCTATAACCGCTCTTGCAAAGTTGAACGATAAAGAGAGCTTTTATGCCATAAAGGGGCTTTTAAAAGACGAGGATATTATCGTAAGGCAAAAAGCCGTGGCTGCTCTTGGAATGCTTGGCAACAAGGGAGCTGTAGATTCCTTAGAAAACATGCTTGAAGACCCGAACGGCCTGGTAAGGATATCGGCTGCTGAAGCTTTGTGTTTACTCGGTGACGGTAACGGAAAAAGTTATTTATTAAAAATCCTAAAAAGTGATAGCAAAGACGGTAAATCAGAGGTACTTGATTCCCTTGAAAAAATAATCACTATAAAAGATGTAAAAATATTGGACACCTTTCTTGATGACAGCGATAGATCTATCGCTGTCAAAGCCGCAAATTTGATAATAATAGCAGAAGAAAAAGAAAAAATAGACCGCTGATAAAATCATCAACAGTTTTGATTACGACAATTGATAACTGTTATTATGGTGATGTGGCGGCCCCGCCTTGGCGGGACAAAACATACGGGAGGAATTAATGAAAACCAGGTTTTTTTTATTGATTAGCACGATATTGAGTTTCAAGGCCAGTCTTTTTGCGCAGGCGGCTCAATCGCCCCAGAGCGCATTGGGAAGTTTCTTCCCTTTGATAGTAATTTTTATAATTTTTTATTTTTTGCTGATAAGGCCGCAGCAGAAAAAAGCTAAAGAACACCAGGCAATGTTAAATGCATTGAAAAAAGACGATAAAGTAATAACGAGCGGCGGGATGTACGGCGTAGTATCAAGCGTTAAAGGAGAGATAGTAGAATTAAAGATAGCAGAAGGCGTAAAAGTCAATATGACAAAATCGTCAATAACCACCATAATCACTCATGACCAGGAAATTGTAACCCCGGAAATAGTAAAATAGATTTATAAAAGGTAGAGGGTAGAAGGTAGACGGTAAATGGTTTTTTGTAAAAATCTTGAGGTGTTTATCAATCCGTTTACCATCTACCGTTTCCCGTCTCCCATTAAGTTGAATATTATGAATATTAATTGGGAAAATGTTGCTGGAAATAAACGGGTATTGTTTGTATTTCTTACGATAGTTTCTTTTTTTGTGATATTTCACAGGTTAAATGAAGCATATTTAGGCGGGGACGATTGCTACTATTCTGAAGTTTCAAAAGAGATGGCAAGAACCGGCGACTATCTTACGCCAAAATATAACTATGTAAAAGATTTTCATACCTCCAAGCCTCCGATGCTGTTTTGGATGAACGCCCTTTCCGGAAAGGTTTTCTCATTTAATAATTTTGCTATGCGGCTCCCGTCTGCGATACTTGGTTTTATCGGCGTAATTTCTTTGATGTTTTTTGTAAGCAAATACCTGAATTTCTATACAGCCTTTGTTTCCGGGTTGATACTTACATTTACACAGCAATATTTATACCATTCAAGGAGTGCGGTAACTGACGGGCCATTCAGCGTATTTTTTGCTCTTTCGCTGATGTCGTTCTGGGTTGCAAAATCCCGGGACAAATGGCAGTCCTATTATCTGATGGGTTTCTTTGCGGGCCTTGCCGTAATGACAAGGCAGATTCCAGGGCTATTTATATTGGCTGTTATCTTTGCATATATCTTTTTATTGAAAGAATTTAGTATTTTAAAGAATATACATTTTTACGGCGGTATAATACTTTCTTTTATAGTTTTTATGCCCTGGCATATAGCCGTGTATTTAAAGTACGGCAATGAGTTTATAAGCCAGTATTTCAATGTCGCTCTCATGACTGCTTTCAAAGGATACCCTGTTGAATATTCAGGGAACCCTTCTCTTAACCCCTGGTATGCATATTTTCAGATACTTATAAACAATTACTGGCCCTGGCTTCCATTTTTAGTTATCGGGCTGTATCAATTTGTTAAAAGATTTAAGGAAAATAAATCGGAAAATAACAACTTCATATTTTTCGTTGTTTTATGGGCACCAAGTTCAAGTTGCTAGTGCAAAATTGACATGGTTTGTAGTGGGTTTGTTAG
>JAJAPY010000023.1 GCA_020523885.1 Candidatus Liberimonas magnetica
TTAAATGAATCTATGAACTCTATAAAACCTATCCGAAGCGCTATCCCTAAGGCACCCTTCCCCTCATTTGCCCACCGGTTTACCTTGCCAAGGTTTTTCGGCAATATCGCTGCTTTGGGTTCTGCCGCGGCAGCGAGAGTTTGTTTTGCTGTTTGAACATCTAATTCAATGTTTCCTGAAATAAGGCCTATTTTTTTAAGGAGTATCCGGGTATCAGCAACTGTTTGTGCGCAGGCATTTTGGATTATCGCATCAAGTTTTATATTTGCGCCAGACGGCAGTTTGTTTATATTGGTAACATTATGCTTTTTTAATAAGGCATTTAAGGCGTTCTGAAAATCCGTATTTTCATAAATAGCAGCTATATGCTCAGCACCAAAGGCTATCCTTATAGCTGCTTCCCCGGGCCTTACTTCATAAGGATTGGCGGTGAGGATCTTTGCTGAAGCGATCGTTTTATTTTCTTCATCTAATAACGGTATTTTATCATTGATATCTTTTTGGCAAAGGGAGCGAATCGTTTTTAGGCCTTTTAATGAAATAACTCCCGAGGCATTTTTGACCATTAAAGACACTATGGTGTTTTGGCCGTCTTCAATGCTTGAAATGGGTAAATTTGCAAGGGATATGGTATTAGGTGCGATATTCTCAGCTTCGGTTTTTACGGCGTTTACAAGTTGTTGTGCTATTTTAGTTTGCAGGGCCTTTGGTATTTTTGCATATCTTGACCAATGGAACAGGCCTGACAGCCATCTCATGGCCAATCCGGCATTCATTATTATAGGCATAGCCTGGCTGATGTTACTGAAACATGCTGGGAAATCAAATGAACTAAAATAATCCCTAAGGCCCTTTGGTATGTTTTTAGATTCTATTTTTGCCAGTTCTTCTGACACCCCTTCCGGGAGCAGCACCGCTCCGCAGAAAGGGAAAGCGCCGAAAAACTTCGAGCCTGATATAAAAACAATAAAACCATTGTCCAAATATTTGCGGATCATTTCAGGAGAACTGGCTTCGCCGCGCATCTGCGCACAGTCAACAGCCACCAGGACCCTCGGTTTACCCGGCTTATTATATTTATTCATCAAATCCTTTGCAGTTTGCAGGGATACGGCATTGGCACCGCTTTTTGTGCTTGCCACTAGATGGATTATTACTTTGCTTTCTTTATTTTCTATAAGATTTTTATTTATATTTTCTTTTACTTGTTTGTCAACCGCCTCTTCCCCGAAATCAATCACTATCGGTTCTATCTGGCCTTCTTTAAAACCTTCTAAAAGTTCCCCTTGTTTAACTCCTTTTCTAAAGGGAGTTATACCTTTTGCGTCAAAATGTTTTGCCAGAGCAGCAAGCAGAGTGCCGCTGCCTACCTGAGCAGGTATTGAGACTTCGTTGTAAATCTTCGCATCAGGGCCAAAGACCGCAAAAGCGCATAAGAGGACAAGAAATTCAACATCAGTCGCAGAACTTGCCGTCAATACCTTTATCTTATTGTTATCAAGCCCTAAAAGACTAAGTATTTCGCCTCTTATACTATCCAGCAATTTTACAAACTCTGAATTAACCGCATTTTCAATTTCCTTATCGCTTTTGCCTTCAAGGCCCAGGGCTACAGCTTTAGCTACGAATTTCTGGCGTTTGTTTTCTATGTCATTGAACTGCCTTTCCGTAGGGTTTGAACTTGTAGAATTGCTGACTTGTTTCACATCATTTGGTATTGGGCTATTTCCATATTCGTTTAATCCGGTATCCTGGTCTATAACGGACCTTGAATCTACGCCCGTAGTATGCAGGTATTCAAGCGGAACCGACAGTTTAAGCGAATATGCAGCTATTTGTTTTGCTTTTTGAACGATGTCTTTATTAAGGCCGGAAGTATCAATACCTGCCAATATTTTATCAATTGACTGGGAATAAGACCGGCTGATTTCAGTTTCCCTGCCCTCCAGCCTGTTAACCTCTTTTTGGTACATATTTTCCAGTTCTTTTTCATATTGCTGCCTGATACTTTCAAGGAATTCCGCTCTTTCCGGATGGGCCTTTTTAAATTCATCCTTATCTTTTTTAGGCAATGTCGTATAATAAACAGCTTCGACTTGTGTGGCCAGGATTTCCAACGATAAGCTTACAGCAGAGCTTTTTATAGTTTCATCAGGCATCCCGGTTTCAGATAATATTTTACGCAAAACATCTATTTCGGCAGCGTGCCTCGCAGTTAATAGCTGCTCAGCACTTTGACTATCTGTGCTTGGGGTCAGGTCTTGCAACCTAACATCTTTGGTAGACACTTCCCCGTTTTCATCAATAGTTGCTGCACCGAATTCCCTGACAGCCTTAATTAGCCCTGATGATTTTATGTAATTATAATCTACAACAATATGTGTCCTTATGTTGCCTGCTGCACGGCCTAAGAGGGCTATTATTATAATTGCCGAAAGGCCTGCCACAAAAGTAATCAGGTTCGCATTGAAACCCGATAAAATAAAACCTATCAATCCAGCGATTATTCCGACTGATAGACCCGTATAGGTTCCTACTTTCTGGGCTTTTACAACTAGTTTTGCCCCTTCTATCCCATTCTCATTCGTATGTGCGGCAATAAATCCTTTACTGTTTGTAAACGAGAACCAGAACTCAATTAATGCAAGGCGTATCGCTATATCAAAGGCTGTCTTCTCTTTATTCGCCCAGCGGTTGACTTTATCTAAATTTTCAGGCAGTATCGCCGCTTCAGCTGCCATGCCAGCTTTAGTTCCTGTTTTCCTTTTATCCAAATCTTTTTTAATACCTTTAAGGATACTTATCACGCCTTTCATATCACCAGGCCTACGATATTGTCTGTTTTCCCGAGACATATTTTCAATTATCCTGCCTAAATTATTATCTTGAATGTCATTATCCGATATTGCTTTTTTAATGGTCTTGCCAAAACTATAAACATCAGAATCACACATAAAAAAAGGGAGATCAAAGACAGGTGAAAAACCCCTGGTTATTGATGGCGGCCTTCTGCCTATAAGGGTTGATGACCCAAGGTCTATTACCATAACTTCGCCTTTTTTGTTAAAAAGAATATTCCCGGGTTTAATATCATTATGCAGCCTTCCTATTAGATGTATCTCAAGAAAGATTCTGGCTGCTTTTATCAATATATCAATCTTTTGGGTAAAGGGAAGCGATTCCCATGACTTCGAATTAATATCTTGCCCATTTTCTATACCCTTAAGTTTCAGCCATACTTCCCCATTCCGGTTTACTCCTATTTTCAATAACTCTGGCAACATTCCCTTTTTCCCTAAATCTGATAATTCTATAAGGTTTACTGCCTCTCTCAGTATGGCATTATTATATGAAGGCATCGATTCCGGTTTATCAACCTTATAAAAAACTCCGGGCTCTGAAGTATCCAGTAATATATTCGACAATCCTCCTTGCTCAATGACTTTGATCGCTCTGCCTGTATTAATTATTTCATCGGTAAAATATAAACTCAGAAGTTTATCTTGTTTAATCTTTTTAATAAATATTTCTCTGATATTTAATCCAACAGATAATAAATCTTCTTCACTCATTATTAATTCTTTTACTTCAGGTAAGTACCTAATATTCCTGCCTAATGCCACTAAATTGTTACCTACTCGAACAAGGCTTTCTTTGTCTTTTATCAAATTATATACCACTGGAAGCCCATATTTAAATAAACCATCTGCATTTTCCCCTGCAGAGTTATATAACTCTGCCCATGGTAAATAACCATAGTGGGCTGTAATCTCTCCAAACGGCTCTATCGCTTTCATTATATCCGGTTTGTTTTCAATAAGTTTCTTTGCCTTCCGCTCCCGCTCACTTTGAATCCTCTCTTTTACGGCAATACCTAATTTTAATGTCCTTTCCACATGTGGGGTCATACCTGGCGATGTAACATCTAATGTGGCCTGATCAACTTCATTATTTATTACGCTTTCCGGTCGTTCGCCTAATATTCCCCCAACCGGATTAACCTGCAACCCAGGTTTATTTACTGATTCTTTTTCCCTTAATTTATTTTTTACTTCATCGTACGTATTAACTCCTTTTTTCAGTTTCAGAACGGCTTCTATTGAAACTCTTAAGGACTCATCGATATCTTTTAAACTTGTACCAAATAATCCCAGGGCTAAAAATCCTTCATCATTACTGATTTTAAGTTTCTTTATCAATTCATCAACCTGAATATTTTCTTTACTATTATTTGGGGAACGAGAAAACGTCTCAGCATTTTTTCTTCCATAACCCAGTGCAGTTCCCAGCCATATATGCCAATTTTTACCGAAACGGTCAGGGGAACAATATGAACTAACCAATTTATCTATCTGTTCATCTGTGATTACAGATTCAGTGTTAAGCCCCAAATCTTTCCTGATATTTTCAGAAATTAAATCAAGGTTCTCGTTTATAATTCTTCTTATAGCTTTATAATTGTAATAAAAGTAATATCTTAAACCACTTTCATCAATATAATGTGACATATATGCTATATTTATTCCTGCTTTTTTCATTAATTCTATATTGCTTTTCTTTCCTAGCCAATCCTGCATTTCAGGAAAAGCTCCTTCAAAAAACGCCAATGGTTTTTCTCCCCCAATCACAGCTTTAATATCAAGCTCATCAAAAACAAATGCATAATCAGGATCGTCCTTAAAAATTAGAGAAAAAGGCCTGAGAAACAAAGAATCCAATTCCTCCGGGCTGATATTTAAATTTAACAGTTCATTTACCCTGTCTTCATTTGTATTTGCACTATTCTCAGCTATTAATTTTTTGTAATGTTCAATTTCAAACTTTCCTATTCCGATGTACCACCGGCTGACAGGGTTAAATTTGGCATCTGCAACAATTAAATAGCCAGTTATGGCTATTAGCACGGGAACTGAAAACAGGCTTATTAGAATCGCCGCAGGACCGGAAACTATGCCTAAAAGGAACAGGCTTGCTGCAATACATGTACCTAAAAAGGCGGGTAAAAGCTGGGCGATTGTGTATGTTCGGGCTTCCCCTGCAGCTGGATGGGTCAAGTGATAAACCTCATGTCCCAGAGTGCCTGCAGCATAAAGGTATATATATAAAAATGGCTTGGTTACTAAATTTGAATTTAAAGCTGTAAGGAATGAATATACACCGGGATTGACTTGGATGGTTTTCTGCTTTTGTGCTTGAAAGAAAACTCTGTCTTGTGTGAAAGCCTGGCTTACTTGTTTCTGCGGCATGGGAATAAACTTTATACCAGATACTTCAAAACTATCAGGCACTGGCCCTGCACGTACCGACTTAGCATTTGTCAGCCATTCAAGAAAAGCTACATGGCCAAAACCCATCGTCCCGGGTAAAAGTAACAGCAATAAATAGTTAATATCAACAGGCATCTTAAGATACAGAGCCGCGGCGTATATGGAAAGAATTATGATAGAACCAAACAAAACCGATACGGCTGATGTAACCGCCATCCGGCCCAGTTTCATCGATGCCTCTACTATCGGCACTTCAGCGTTTAATTCTGTCTGTGGAATGTGTTTCCCGTCATCATTGCCCGTTGTTGTCTCTACAACATCGGCTTCGGGCTGTAAACCTCCTGTCTCTTTTTTCTCAGTTCTTGGAGGAAGCTTAAGATCATCGAATTTCTTTTTTATTTCCTCCACATTTTCAGCAAGGAAAATACTGCTGTCTCCTCTCTCTGTATATTTCCCTGATAAGATAATATTTCCTATGGTTACAGAACCTTTAATTATTTTATGTTTTACATGCTTTTTTAAAGCATAACCAAATTGAGTTCCGTCCCAGAAGAAAAATAATTTAGTTTTCGAATATCCTACCACATCTTTATTAGCCAAGGTGACAATTGTAGGCAAAACATCAATACCTCTTTTTTTAAGTTTATTGTATGCTTGAACTGCAAAATTATGTGAAAAACAGCAGGCTAAAACAATATTTACCTTAGATAAGTCAACCCCGCTTTTATATGCATTTTCCAAGGTATCAACAAATGCCTCTACGCTTATCGCAGTTGCAGGAACATTTGATAAATACAGCTTGTTATCTTCAGAACCATGGCAATAAAACCATATGAATTTATTTTCTTTTGGATTCTCTTTAAGAAAACCGCCTAATTCCTGAAGCACTTTTGCCGGCTCTGCTTCATGAGAATATTTTTTATCTATAGGTCTAACGCCTGCATTCATCAATAATGTATCTAATTCATTCCCATTAAACCTATTTTTATCTTCATCATTAAAGAAACCCAATACATAAGTTTTATTGTTGGCCACTTCCATATTCCAGTTACTAATAACATTCCTTGAGATAATCTGGGATGCAAGTGCAATACTGTCATCGGTTATGGGGACATCAAACCTCCTAAGCATCCTTGCTGCAGACAAAGCCAATCCATACCGGACGACCGGGTCTAAAACAGCTTGCCTTGCATTAAATGGAACATTGTTTTTTGAGAATTCATTTTTAACGGTATCATTGAATTTTTTATTTAGGAAAACTATTAAATCTTCAGCATCGTCAACCAGGGATATGTTCCTTTTAAGACTTTCAAGCTGTTTAATAAGCTGTTCCAAAGGTTTAGGAAGAACATCTATTCTGTCCTTACCAAGGGTTTTCTTCAGGACTGGTAGGGCTTTATAAAAGACATAAGCGACCTTTGTATCATCTACGTCTTTTTCATAATATTTGCCGAATAATTGTAGAGAATTGACCGCCTCATTCTTCGAAGGATATTTAATAGTACCAGATATTGTCCTAAGTATTTCGCCCAGATACCAGCTTTCATCTTTATCTATTGAGGGGTCGGCTAGTCTTCGAGATACGGTGTCGATTAATATCTCTACTTCTTCTTCGGACAGTATTTCAACTACTCTGCCGATAAAACTGCTTAAATATTTTAAATTTAAAGTTGCATCCATCTTAGGTATTAGCGAAAGGCAGTGCCTGCAAATCTGCAATAATTCTTTTTCTTCTACTTTTACAATCCCGCTCACTGCTAAATTTGTAACCACAAGGGATGCATTTACCTGGGTTATATCATCAGGGTCATTTATCATCTTTAGAAGACGGCTGAATACGGGTTTAAGAATTCTAGGTTTAGGACCAAAATCTCTACCTGTCAAGGCAAGCGCCTTTACTGCAGATTGAGCTTTTATAGGATCATCTAAAAGCTGTATCAAGTAAGATACAGAATCTTTATCGCCCGGATAGCCTAAAACAAGAATACGGTTGAATTCACCTTCTTTTATCTGCGGAGAAGATTCAATCTTATCTTTTATGGGTTGAGTGTATTTAGCCATATTCTTTTTATCTACTTTTTTAAGAATTTCTTTTAAAGCAAAAAATACCGATGTATTAAAATCCTCATTTTCAATCAAGGAAACTAAAACTTCGATTACCTTTACTTTTTCATCCGTATCTAACAATATGAAAGATAAATCATCTTCTTTAGCAATTTTACTAAAGACCACTCTTATCATTTCCTTACTGCATCTCTCAAGTTCTTTCTTTAAGAGTTCATTATCATTGGATTTATCGCCTAAGACAGCTAAGACAGCTCCTATCGCCTTTTTTCTAACTTGTATATTAAAATCCCCGGCTGCCGTTTCAATCAAGGGCCTCAATGTTTCAACATTACATATTCCGCCTAATGCTTCTATAGCAGATTCCCTCACCTTCGGGTCTGAATTGTTCTTTAGAATTTTTATTAGATATTCGGAAGTAGAAAGCTTATTAGGACTGTTTTTTAAGATTAAAACTATATCAGCGTCTAGAGAATGGTCATAATCTCCTTTTAGATATTCAGATAAAATATGTTCTTTTGATGCACCGCTTCCAAATTCCTTTTCTATAGCGTTTAATGCTAAGACACTCCATTTCTTAACTTGTTTATTATCAATCCTTAGATATGAAAGATAAAGATCAACAGCCTGTTGTCTATCGATTTTACATGCTGTAACTGCTGCAGATCTTATTACATCTTCGTTAAGATTATTTACTAGTGTAAAACTTATTAACTGCTCTATTATACTTCTATCCCCTATCCTGCCTATCATAGATAAAAGGTCCATAGCCCAAGATTTCTTTAGAGCTATTAAGCTAATTTCCATAAAACAATTTAATAAATCTTTGGTAAACGCACTGGCAAGCTCAGGCGAGAGGAATGTCAGGTCTATATTGTCGATAAAAGCAGATAAGCCTTTTATAGCTTGTTCTCTTATTTCATAAGACTTGTTTTTAAGCAGGCCCGAATAAAAATCTAACAGTGCTCTATTAGCGTCCCTGCTTTGGGACTTTACAGCCAGCGGAGTTAACCTTGATATTGAAGTTATACAAGGCAAATTTACTTCCCAATACCTGTTCTCAGATGCTTTCATAAGGGCATTTACAACTCTATAGTCATCTGAATAACCTAATGCCAAAACAGCCTGTTTACGGACATCTTTATTCGGGTCATTTAGAAGAATTAATAATTGATCTACCAATTCTTTTGGCGTAAATTTATTTTTAACTAATCTTCGGCACAATCTAACTTTAGAATAAGGTTTGTTTCCTTTAAGCAGTTTCAATATTTCACCTATATCAGATATATCAGAATCAGCCAAAGTCATCGGAAGCGCCTGTCCTTGCGGGGAAGCATTGTAAAAGTCATGGAAGTTACAGACCGCAAGGTAGTAGGCTAGTAATATTACAGGTATGTTCCACAGGGGATTGATTTGCAATAAAGATGTGCTGAGGATGGATATGAATGCAACCCAGAAAGTTGTTCTAAGAGCTGACTTTACACCTTCTTTGCCTGCCATGGCTATTGTTTCTTTTTCTTCAAGCGTATATTGTTCGTGCAAATTCGCAAACCAGCTCGGGTTTATTGCCAGCGGGATGTTTTCCCAGAAAGCAAACGGCGAAGGTGCTACTATTCTTTCAGCTATGTATTTTAAGGTCTTATGTTTTAAACTGCCGGCTTCCTCTCCATCTTTCCACCACTGTCCTTTAAGCTTGTCCTTATCCTTGCGGAATATATTTGCAATGCCAGCTACAAGCCCGTATGTATCAGGCATAGTAGCGGTATAGGAATAGGTAAATTTTCTTTCATTATCACGTTCCACATACTCTTCCATAATCTTAACAACATAAGCGGCTTCCATTCTTACTGATTTATCAATATCTGATAGAGCTATTTCAGAAAGTATTGGAATACATTTCTTGTATGGTATTAAATGAACTTCCATGTTTTCTATAGTTCTGAGAGCTTCTATCCTGATTAAAGGATTGGGATGCTTTAGCATTGGAAGTACAGGCTCTATATTTCTTGATTTACATTGAATCAGAGCGGAAGTTTGAACAAGCAAATTCTCAGAAGCCAACAAAGACTTCAAGAGTTCAATTCTATCGTATTCACTCCCCTTTAAAATGTTCAATATTACAAACAATAACCAGTCTACAATTTTCTTATCATGAGAATTAAGAATAATGCCTTTTAAGAATTCAATATCAGACTCATCTAATATTGAACCTTTGACTCCGTCTAACAATGTGAATAATTCATCAGAATTATCTTTTGCTGCCAAGATGGAATTTCTTAAAGTTTCTTTTACTCTCAGCTTTTCTTCATAACCAGGAATCTTTATTAAAAATTTTTCTATTTCTTCTTTTTCGGTTTTAGACTTTGAATATTTTACTGAGATACCTAATGCCTTTACAACTTCATCTTTTAGTTTATCATTAAGACTGTTGTATATTTCCAAAGCGAAGTTAATATCAATTTCAGTATCTAGATTTATAAGATAGTTAAACATATCATCTAAAAACATACTTGCCAACCATGGGTTCGAAGAATTTAATATTGCAGCCAATTCTTGTGGATCAAATCCCATGAATAACTTAGGAATTATGCCCATATTCAAAATACCTATAGCATTAACTATCTTTTCCAGTATAGTCTGATTATTATGCACATTTTCTTCTTTTTCAACTGGCTTTCCCATAATCAGGTCGAGGATATGAAATAATACCATGTCTCCGAATTCTTCCTTCGCAGCAACAGGATAACCACATTTCTCTAACTGCTCTACAACATTTTGTGAAGGATTTAACACGGTTATCCTGCTTAAAACATCAGGGTCATTTGTTTTTGCACAGACTTCTTTATATATCTTTTCAGATAAAAATATTTGTGCAATATCTGTATTTTTCAGCATCTCATCAACATGGACACTGCTAAACCAGTGGCCTTGCCAATCAATATTGAGCCTGCCATCCTTGGCTATAGGATTAAGGGCTTTATTACTTATTACTACTAATGTGGTATTTTCACCAGGATATGAGTCTTCAAGATATGGGTTTGAACAGGTAAGAGTTTTCAGATATCCGGTTCCGGTTTTTAAAATCTTAATAATTGTATCAGCACTATATTTATCATTAAAATGTATATTATATTTGTTTTCCGGAAAAGCCATATCTCTATCTCTTAATCTCATTTTTAATATTCTTTCAAAGAATTCGCCGAACATAACCACGTAATAGCATACAAGCAATATGTAATAAACTTCTAACCCATACTTTTTATATTGAATGTTTTCAAAATCTATCTCTCCTTGATCTGATAATTCCTGATATAAATCAACAAAACGTTTTGTTATTTCTGATTCAGGATACCTGTTTTTAAAGACATCCAGTAAATGTTCCATCCTTTTTTCTTTAACTAATTGTTCTAAAACAGACTTGAAGGTTCTTTCCCTGTTATCAGATATATATTTTTGTAGCGGTGTTCTTGTATCTACTAATTTGGCTATAGCCTCTTTAGTCTTGAAAGCAGCACCGGTAATACCTGTGATATTTCTAATAATCTCCATTTTTGTATAATAAAGCGGGTCGTCTTCTGTTAATGATTTCTGGAGCTCTGAAAGCTCCTGAGGGAATTGGGCAAGAATCTTGTGAGAAGTATCTTGAGTTAAATAGTCTTCGCCTAAAAGGTATTTTACTGTAAAGTTCTCGTTTTCTCCGTAAATAGGGAAAGGTTCAAAAAATGCGTATTCCGAAGCCTTTGGAATAAGCCAGGGCCCCGCTCTTATATGTCCTCCCATATTATAGAACGACGATTCGTTCCACTGCCAGTCAGGGGCATCTTTCATAATCACGCTATTAGTGATTTGGGTACCATATTCTGCCCAGGTATGAAGGTTTTGATTGGTAGAATGATATCCCTTTTGGATTAAAGCAGCGAAGTTCAACAGACTTTCCACTACCTGGAATTTTGTAATCCTTGGATTTGTAAATATAATATTATATCCAAACGCTATATTCATTTCTCTTAACTTGCCAAATACCTTATTAACTTCAGCCCAGAAATACCCTTTTCGGTTCTGCCACAGGACCGTATCGCTTAACCCGTCTAAGCCAAAATTTGCAATTTCCGTAACCCCTGCCTCCAACATGGCCTGTATCAGTTTCCAGTCAATCTCCCTTACCTTCCCAACTTGTACATCTCCTTTAAGAAAAGAGTCAATAGATGTTTGTTTAATAGCTACATGAAATACGGATGGTCTCGAAGGATATTCTATTTTTCCTTCCTCCATTTTTTCTTTTAAAGCAGCTTCACCTATACTTTTTATATCATCAAGCGTCAGGTTATTTATTTCATCATCGCTCATTTTATTAATTGCTTTTAAGAGCTTAAGAAACAACATTGTAAAATTCGGTGTTCTACCTATAAGAAAATTATCATCATAAAGGGAAACGTCCATCTGCAGCCGGCCGTTCCTGTGCCTCAGTTCAAAGAGATCTTCATCCCGCGACAAGTCTCCGGATTTTATCAGTCTTTCTCTTTCTGCCATAAGAAATTTTCTGCGCTGGATATGATGAAAGACAAAATCATTCATATTTACTGGCAAAAACTTCCTGCCCTGCGGCTGGTTGCAGAACGCGCATTTCTTAGGGCATCCATACGATGCCATTGTATAAGAACATTCAGCCCAAGTATCAATCCTGGGCAGCGCCACATAGCGGGACTGCACTCTGTCTATCCCGTTGACTAACATAACATGGTCGTAATCTCCTTTAACAATCACACCTTGTTCCAGGAATGACAGGGCAGCAGCTTTTTCACAAATGTTTCTTTGAGTAGCGGATTTTCCAAGCCTTGAAATTAAATATACAAACCTGTCAATATCGCTCCCGCGAAACACTATGTTTACTCCCCACGGACCAATCTGTTTATCCAGATTAACAAGAAGGGAATCAGGTACTTTATTTGCTGCAGGCCCGCCCACTGCAATGATTTTATTAGGATATTTACTTCTAATTTGATGGATCCAATCGGCTGCAATGGAAAAATCACTATCTGTCAGAGAAACGCCAACGACATTGTAAGGTGCCATTTTCTCAAGGATTTCATCTTCGGAATATCCTGTTTCCTTCTTAATACGTTCTTTGCCGCCGCTATGGGCTGAGAATGTATTTTGAGATACTGCCCTGAACGTCTCTGTCTTGATGCCTGCCTCCTCTAACCCCTGGGAGAGCAGCATCTGTCCATAAGCAGAAGTTGGGTTTAGGGTCAGGAAACAAACAGAAGCTTTATCTGTTTCTACAACAGGGGTTTCCTTATCAAAATACGCTTTATCAACAGGAAGCACAACCCCTTGCAAAGCTTTTTTCTGATCCTCGGGGCCCATTGTTGCAAACTCCTCAGTTACATAATATACAAGCCCTCCGGAAAGCTCGTCGTCTTCTTTAACAGCACACACAAGGTTGGACCAGTAAACCACTTTATCTTTTTTAATCTTTGAAAAATCCTTAACTATACGCACTATCCTGTATTTTTCAGATCTTTCAGGTACGCCATTTTCATCGATATGAGGAGTCTCGGCTTTCAAAGACTCTGCAAATGAAGCAAGCACTCTTAGTTTAAAACCTGTATCGATGTCATCAGGTCTTATCTGTCTTGTATCAACAATCCACTTTCCTGCAAAACCTATTTTATGGATATCCCAGCTTCCCTTGCCGTCCGGGATTACAGCATACCCAAGATAGCGTGAAGAGAGCCTTAATTGATCGATTTTTTCGACAATTAGGTGCAGCAACTGAATCTGCTTCATAATTACTTCGCGCTGCTTGTTCTTATCCAAAATTCCATATTTATGTTCAATAAGAGTATTTGCGTGGTCCATAATATTAAAAAGTATTTTCAGTATATTTATATTTCCATTATCCTTAAATGAGTACTCCAGCGCCCTGACAAGATTGTTTCCAAAAATGAAAAATTTATCTTTAAATACATTAGATGACGAATCAATAATATCGAATATGGATAAGGCCAGCTCGGAAGCCTGGCTGTAGTTTCCATCTTCTAGGGCTTGAGAAAGGGCCATTAAGAGATCTGAAAAGAAAGGATAAATTTGGTTTGCAGCAGAATCGAGTTCATCGCTTCCGAGTGGCTTTCCTTCTTCAGCATCTAACGCGATAATTTCCAGTGCGTTAATCACGTTCTCCGCTGCAGAGCCGTATTGTTTTTTAGCTATCAGTTCCTTGGTATTTGCCAAATAAGGCGCATAGTCCTTTACAACAGCAGGATAAGTTTTCCCTATCCAGAAGAAGCTCCTGGTTAAAAAATTTGTGAACTTCTGCTGAGACATTAAGCGCGCTATGTTTTCTCCTGAATCATCCACATAAAATATTTTAAGCGGCCTGTGCGCTTTAGCCTCTTCCTGGCCGATAAAATTTGCAACACCACGCGAGAACCCTCCGGAATTTCCTGCATAGATAATCCCATCTATCTGGCTGCCTACCTTGAGACCTAGGTTTGACAAAATTGTTTCAATATCTGTCCTTAATTCTTCCTGATTGGATGTAGCGACATAAATCTTTATATCGGGGTTTCTTTTCTTTATTTCTCTTAATAACAGGATTGCTTTTTCATCAGCCAATTCATAAAAATCATGCCGCAGGAGCCTGCCGGTAAGAAACATCCTTTCCCGCAGAGCCATTTCATGGCTCTTAATCCGTGAAAGCCGTTTAAACCATTCCTTTGAACCTACATAGGATGCTGTTTTTGGCGTTAACAGCATTCCTCCAAGGTTAATAACCACCATATCAGTTTCTTCAAGAGCAACTGACTCTTTTTCTAATGCATCCACATCCCATTTTTTGATAACAGTGGCCAGCTTTACAGGTATTGAAAATGTTTTTGCATGGAAAATGCCTTGAGTCGGGACTATTCTTGTAAAGGTTACCTGGTTAGACCTGATAAAATCCTCTAAACTCTCCAGCAAAGGATGCCCTGACATTTTTGTGTGTAAAATTTCAATTATTTCTTGAGAACTCAAGTTATCTTTTTGGAAAATCTCATGAAAAATTCCATCAAGAGCATATACCTGGAGCTTACTGAGCCCTTCTAATATAGAACTCGAAACAGTATTACTTTGAGATAACTGTTTGATTTTTTCTACAAGTGCGTTTGGATTGGATTTTAATATTGTTATCAATGCTTTTACTCTACGCCCTGCATTAATACCTTTTCTCAATCCCAAACTTCTAAAACGATAATCTGAAGCAAGAGTATCGTAAATCTCTGCCAAACAAGCGCTAAAATTATCATTTTTGACTTCAGGTAACAGGCGGAAGATTTCATCTATCAGTTCATTCGTAACAGCTTTTTTACTTTTTAATTCAGCTTTAGATGAAATATAGTTTTTTATCGTATTATGTATCAGGTTAAGATCATCATGTAGAAAAGATAGTATTCTTTTATCAGTGAGATATGAATGTATAAGGCGATTGAGAATTGCAGGAAGGGATTCGTATGCTTCTTTTATCTGAGCTGAATCTTTTTTTGCAAAAGCTATGAGCCGTTCAACTGCTTTTAGCTCTTCCGGTGCTGAATCCGGTGAAACTAAAGCCCTGTATTCATCCGGCTGTTCTGCAATGTCTATCTGGCACAAGTGCCAGGTATTGCCTAAATTATCGCGTGCTCTGTGGATTTTGGTTAAGAAATGTTCTAACGCTCTATTTTGTATTGAACCGGCAACATTAATTGCAAGATTCTCGCTGAATTCGTGCCTCACACGGTGTGCAATTGTATTTTGCCTATCTTTATTATCAGCTGTTTTTATCTTTAAAGTTTTATTATCAAAATAAAGCTTATCCATGCTTGAAAACCCAAGCCCGTCTTCAGACGCTATATATTCTGCTTTTGCTTCAAGCACCTCTAAGCTTTCAAGTTTTATCTTGCCAGCCGGGCAGAGTGTATTATAATATGCAACATCTTCTGCAAATTTAGAGTTAAATTCTTGAATATCATCAACTACAGGTTGTTTAAACCCATTTTCTTTCATTATACTTTCTGCTTTTTCCAATATTTCCCGGGCAATTTCAACTGCTGTAATCTGTTCACTAATTCCATAATAAAAACCGTACGACCAAAAGATATTACCTACTATCATTTCAAGGATTTCCTTGTTAATACCCAGCCAATTTATACCATTTGTCAGTTCGGAATTCAGGGTCAGGTCTTTTAATTCAACACCATTGGCATGCACTTGCCCGTTTTCATCAGCTTCCTCTTCCGTTGCTGGCCGGACAGAAGGAACAGTCCTTGCGAGCGCAAGCTGTTTTATTTCGGTGCTTACTGCAGAAAGCATGACAGCGGCATCTATTTTTCTTCCGTTAAAAATTAAGGGGTGTACTTTGGGATTGGTAGGTTCGTAACATGGGAATAACATTACATCATCACTGAATTCTGTACCGTGCAAAGATGCCAGCTCTGTCAAAATACGGGGAGGGCCCGTATGGCCTGTTTCTACAAGCCACTGAAGCATGGTTTGCTTTAGTTCCGGTATAGCAGCTGTTATCCAGTAATATATTTCAGGGCTTATGCTGTAAATATCCTCACATACCTTGAAAAATTGGGCGGGGTTGTTTTTTACGGCATTCAAACGATCAAGCATGTTCTGTATCGTTGCCCGGCCGTCTTTTTTCCAAGTAAATGCCTCTAATGTTATTGCCAGCACCATTGGAAGAGGCTCTTCATTTTCTTTGATTCTTAAAAGCCTCTCTTTGCCCCAAACATGCAGAAGTTTATAACTTCTGCTATTTTGCTCATTGACAGAAACATCACTTGTCATAAGCTCAAGTGCTTTTCTAACTTTCTTATACTTTAAACCGTCCGCATAACCGATATTAGACAAAAGCTCGGAATAATCTCTTAGGTACACGTTTTTGCCATAGTTTTTTACTTCTACTATGGCATTTTCAGTTAAAACATCTATTTCACATAAATCTTCTACTTGAACCCCAACAGCCGAGACTTCGGTGAGGTATTGCCTCCTTAGAACATCAGCAACCCAAATTTCCCCACATAAGCCTACGGACAAATATGCGTTTTTATAGATTTTTCCCGCGACGGAACTGCCGCCGTCCAATTTACTGTACTTTTGTATTAATCTAAAAGTTTCTTCGCTTACAAGAGTTTGAATATACGACTCTTCAACTCTTTCGACCTCTTTATTTGCTGCATTAATTATATATTGAACATCAACCCCATATTCAGGCAAAATTTCTCTTAAAAGATTTGGCACATTTTCTTTTATATTATTTTGAATTACTAATTCTGATATTTTTTTAGCTATAACAGCTTCTTGCTCTTTTGTAAGATTGCCCGCAACTTTTGCAATAACAGCAGCAACGCTAATTCCCATATTCTTAGCGTTAATGGATTCATTAGATAAAGTTAAGTTATTAAAATAATTTCTTATTTTACCGGATAATCCAGCTGAAATATCCGCAGGAATTGCTATCTTGTTGTTTTTCAGGAATGATATTATAAGTTCAGTAAGAATTTGGGCGAGAGATTTGTATGATTTTTTTATCTGGCGTGCATCTGTTTTCGCGAAATCTATAAGCTGGTCAACTGCTTTTTGTTCTTCAGGTGTTTTAGCTATTGCTTTGTAACTATGCGCTTTTTGTACAATATCTGTCATGCACTGGAGCCAGGCATCGCTTAAGTTATCGCGGGCTTTGTGGGTCTTTGCAAGAAAATACTCTAATGCCTTATTCTGGATTGAGCCGGCAACATTTATTGCCAGGTTATCGTTAAATTCGTGTCTTATACGGTTTGCAAGCGTTTTTGTATTATCCCTGTTATTGGACGTTTTTATATTTGCAGTTTTATTATCAAAAGCAAGGTTTTCCATACTGGTAAAACCAAGTCCAGATTCGGACGCTATATATCCGGCGTTTGACTCAACCACAGTTATGCTTTCAAGCTTTGTTTTACCAGCAGGGCACAAAGCGTTATAATACGCTATATCATCGGCAAGTTTTGAATCAAGTTTCCCGATATCTTCAACTTTATATGTAACAGGTTCTTTTAAACCTGCTTTCTCCATTATACTTACAGCTTCTTCCAGCACCCCTCGGGCAAGCGCAACTGCTGTTACCTGTGACGCCCGAACCGCAGGCATAAGGTCTAAAACTTGGCCTGCAACCGCTTCGATATAACGGCGTCTAATTTCTAAGGTATCTTTTATAAACACACCTGCTTTTTCCAATTCTTCATTGCTGTATTCCTTTGTAACGAATAGTTTTACTGCAACTTCGTCAACAGGTTTCTTAATAACTTCTCCTATTTTAGGGTCAGCTTTTCTACCCATAGTCACAATGACGCTGGTCTCAAATTGTGTTTCTTTATTCAGGGCAAGTTTTGCTGCTTCTTCTCCGAATTTTTCACCGAGCAGCCTGTCATTTTCGTTCGGCGACAGGCCCCTGCCTGTGAAACCATAATCAACGCCTTTTGTCATTTTTAATTTGTCTTTCATCTCCGGTGAAAATGTATTAAGTAATTCTTTTAATTCCGCATCATTTCCTGCAAGTTCTTCAGCATGAATTACCGCTTCTTTTAAATAAAGATGTATGCCGCTCAACTGCGGATTTCCATGGTTATCAACTTTTACCGGTTTGGCAAATTTCGCCTTTAAGGACGGCTCCAGGTCCAACAAACTATAAAACAGCGTTGCTCTGGCCTTTTGATTATTCTCGTTACAATCCTTGAAGATAAAGCCTTCAGACATTTCAACAGCAAGAAACCCCGTATCCCTGAATTTTGTTAAGGCCGCTATCAAGACATCCCTGAAAAATGCGGGTTTTTCAGGGATAAGTATCATTACCCCTTTTTCCGCCTTTCTTATTTCGTCTTTCTCTTTTTGCGAAAGGGTTTCTAATCCGGACGGTTCTACATACGCTGTGTGCAGCGCAAGGTGCCCCGAATTCCTTCCCATCTTTTCTTCTATAAAAATTATCCCCGCTTCAGCAGCTGACGCTGCCTGCTCATAGAACCTCTTTCTTGCATCTTCTATCATGGTGTTAGGCCCCAGCATCTGTGTACCAAAATCCATGTCAACCGACTTGGGTATCGCTATTACAGGAATTCCCTTGTCTTTTAGAAGGCCCCCAAGGATCCCCGCCTGTTTTGAGTGGTCATCGCCCCCTATCATTATATGCCCGTAGAACCGGCTGCTGTTTGCTACTATCTTGTCCGTGTTCTCCGGTTTCTTTTTGTCCACAACATTCGTGCGGGAGGAGCCGCCTACAAAACTTGCCCAATAAGGCAGTTTATCCGTATCTGAAAGCCTGACAAAATGGATTTTCCTGATGAATGCTCGTTTGTCCGAAGCAAGCCCTGAAAACCCGTTCTCCACAAAGGCAACCAAAACCCCTTTTACCGCACAGGTTTTCGTAACTGATGCAAGCGCTGCATTTAAACCCGCACAATCACCGCCGCTTAAACCCATAGCTATGGTTTGGCCTAATATTTTGTCCTGCAATTCTTCTAACCGTTTTACTGTCTCTTCAGGCATATCTTTTTTTTCAAGAAGCCTGGCAGTTCCGGCCAGAACAAATTCAAACTTTTCTATAGCTGCATCATGTTCTCCGTTTCTTAAGAGTGTTTCGCCTTGAGCTAAGGCTCCATTGAGTTCTTCTTCGCTGACCTCAGTTTTTGGCCTAGCGTCAAACAAATCAGACCGCAGGAATTTTCCCGGCTCTTCAGGCAGTTCTTTATAAGATAGTACCCGTCCTCCTTTTTCTATTTTTATCCCGGCAAGCCTAGCCCGTACAGCATTGTCTGATATGAAAGGAAGCCTCAGTTGTTTAATGACTATATCTGCCGGCAGTTCTTCATTCGCAGTTTCCAGCTCGATTCTACTTGCTTGATTTGCAAGATATTTCTTAGCTAAGCCGGGCATCAGGAACGCTATCAGCCATGCAAAACCATTGCTGAATGATCCTTTCTTAAGAGGTATTGTCCTGTCTCTTTCCCAGAATACCCCTCCCTGCGCCAGTTCTTCATCGCTGTAAAGTTGAGTGAGTTCTGTCTCATCAGAAAATTGTATATCGTTTTTGTTCGACCTGGCATCAGCAAGAGCTTCTATCTTGCTTTTCGGCAAGGTGGCTAATACAGCTGCAAGATCTCCATCATATTCGGCAAGTTTTACTGCCTTTGCAAAGGCTAATTTAATAAGACGGGACATGTCAGGATTATCCAACATGCCTTTTATTTCATCATCTATTTCTGCCAGATGTCCAAAGAGCGTACCGGGTTCTTCAAAATCGCTGAAACGGTATCCGCCTGCTACCTGAATGTTTACATAACCATTATCTCTAAACCTTCTCAAACCTTCAATAAGTACTTCCTTAAGAGGTGCCGGTTTTTCAGGTACAAGTATTATAACGCCGTTCTTTATCGCTTCAATGCTATGGCGCTCCCCCTCGCTGAGCCTGTCAAGGTTGGACGGATTAGTGCGTGCAGACAAGAACGCATAATTCCCATTTTCACCGCTGACTTCATTTACTGTTATCCTGACATGTGTTTTAGCAGTCATTCCTTGCGCATAGAACGATTTCTGGCCGGATTCGATAAGACCGAGCTCAGTATTCACTTTAGGCACCATAGCCGCTATCTTTGCATCAATTTTTCTTATTTTTTCAGCAGTTCCTTCTATAGCGTTGGTGTCAGGCTTCACTAAGTTCAGTAACTTTTGGCTGATTTCTGAACTATTTATAGCTTTTACAATTGCCACAAGAAGAGGAGTTTTTGCTTTCTTTAAGAGATTTTCTTCGTCTATTGCTTTATTTGCAGCTAGCTGCTGTAGTATTTCAGGAAAACCGCCAAGGACTTCCGCAGTTATATGTTGATTTTTTTCTAGGGCTTCCAAAACTTTTTTATTGCTCGCAATTGCAAATATTATCCCGTCGCTGCCGAATAGATCTTTTTTAGAGCCGTATTCTGCAAAAACTTTTATTAACCCAAATATCAATTCTGTCGCAGCAAGCGGGTTGGTAAAGCTGTCAAAGGCTTCAATGATTTTCCTAAACTCGGCTGCGGCATATTCTGCATCCTCAATTATCGTTACCCGTTTTTCAATCTCACTTAGCGCGTCTGAAATATTAAATTCTTTATTTTCACCTGGTTTTAATTCAATTCTTTCTTCATTGATTTCAACAACTACTTTTTCTATTTTATTTTCTTTATCTTTACTAACTTCAATTATCTTTGCACCCATGGAACCTAACACTAAAGCCAGGGTTGAGTTCCCCGGTCCAGGTTTAGAGCTGTTAGTAAGCGAACCAAAACCCGTTGACTGCACACTTAAGTTTTGCGCCTGTTTTTTTGCCAATTCCGCATATTCAAGGCTTGAAATTCTTGTATCCTGTGTTACATTAGGGGTTATAGCGATGTATGACATTTTCTTTTCTTGAAATATCTTTTTTAGGCCTTCTGTATGAAATCCGCCGGTCACGATTACTATGATTTTTGAATTCTTCAATGTTTCGGAAATTTTTGTGCCCGCCGAAGGTTTGGTGCTTGTAGTTATATTTACTTCCTCAAAGTTCTGGTTTTGAGGCTCAAGTTCTTTGATATTCTTTAGGAAGCAGTCATTTCTTTCACAATTTGTTTTATAAAATTCATCAAGCAGTTTAAAATCATCTGAGAGCTCCGTAAGCCTGCCACTGAGTGCATATCTGCCCCAAACTTGTTTAAACTTGCCGAACCTTTGTTTAAAGTATTCATAATCTTCCGCAGAAAGAGTATTCGATAAATAATCTTTAAAATATATATAAAAATCACACAGGAACGAAATATCAATCTCGCTTGTGTCTTTTGAAAAACCTATTCTTATTTCTTCAACTAACCGTTTCTCTTCTTCTATAAGTTTGATGGGATTTAAGGTCTGTCTTTTTTCTGCGTAATCAAGGAATTTGTAAAGGTCCGAGAACTGGTTTTTCGAGCTCCGGCCCGAGAATCCTGAACTTTTTGCTATCTTGCCAAGGTATAAATAAAGTTCGTCGGTTTTTGAAAAATTGTCAGTTTTTTGAATAATTGCGGCATAGGTGGAATAAGGAAGCTTAGATTTAATCAGTTGTATGAAATTCTGCATTTGGCTGGAGATTCTTTTGTACTTTAGTTCTTTGGCACATCTGCTTAATTCAAGGTATGCATTGATGTTAGGATAATTGTTTAAACTAAGGCTAAAAATATTGTTATAACTATTTGGATTTTCAGTGATTTTTTTAATATAGCCGCTCAATTTTTTATAATATTCATCAGTTGCTATGGCCCTTGCCTTATGTTTTTCTATTAATTTATTAAAGCTATTGTTATTTGAGCTGAAGTATTTAGCTTTCATAAACATAAGATCAAGGTCAAATTCTTTAATCTTGTCTTCATAGTATGCTTTTTTATTAAGGATTTTTCCCAGTCTTATTATATTTGATTTATGAACAGCTTCGTCTTCTATGCCTTTTAATAAATTGGGCCTGTCCGAAAGGACTGAATAGTATTCACTGCCTGTCAGCCGCCCCTGGTTGACCAGCTTTTCTATGATCTCTTTCTTGAGGTCTTTATCTTTTACATTGCAAATCCAGGAGGTGTTAATATCGCCATAACCGCCTTCCACATAGACGTTTTCTAATCCATATTTAGTATCTAACGCAGATAATATTTTTGAAATATTCCTCTGAACTTCTGAATGGCAATGCAGATCCTGAATGTTTACGATTATTTGCTTGCTGTCAAAGAATTTGCTGTCAGTAACCCTTCCGGAGGTTTGAGGGATAATAAAATCTTCCAGCACCGGCAAAGGTTGCTTGGATATAACCTTTACATCTAAAACTGCATGGAGGGCGTCGTTGAATACGAACGATACCAGGAAGCTTGTTAGAATAATTATTGAAACTAGTTTTTTCATCATGTTTAACTTCTTTTTTCTAGTAATGCTATCTTACGTACAAATAAAAAAACCCAATCCCGCAAAGGCGGAACTGGGCTGTACTGAACAACTTGACAGTTATCTCCCAAGGCAGATTACTCTTGCTTAATAAAACAAGGTACATCAATAAAAAGACATAGAACAATCCCGGCGGCCAATCGCGGGGCGGGCCGGCATTTAGGATCTTAATATCAGAAATCATCGTTTGTAGATTATTCATCTGCGATCTTTCGTTTTTGTCTATCTTAAGATTTAAACTCACTCCTTCCTTTTGGTTGGAAAAGGAAAAAGAACTGTTTCTTTGAGAATCTTTATTTTTGTTTTGATTTTTTTTCGGTTGCTTATACTCAGGAGAAAAAGGAATGTCTTTTATTGAGTCAGCTATTATTTTTAAAGGCTGCCTGGTGCATGATTCTATCTGAAAAATAGATGATTGAATTACAGGTAATGACGCAGTGACAGTAGTTTCAAAATCGGATATTCGAATAATACTATTAAATACTAAAATCAAAATAATTATAAAGACAAATATTTTATATTTATATATATTCACATCAATATTATAACAGATAGATATGAAAATTCCAAGAATTTTTTGCAAATAATGTGTGAAATTTTGGGATTTCAAGGGTGTTTCCTTACTATGTCTGGCTATGGGCAGAAACTGTCCGGTATGCAATGCTAAGGCTGGAATTATATCCCCAAAGATGGAATTCTTTGCGAAGGGGTAATGTATGAGTATTTTCTGGATATTTTGATTTGACAGAAATATATGTTAAAATAATTGCCAGTTAATTCTTTTTTAAGGGCTTGATGGGGATCGAACCCACAACCTGCAGATTCGAAGTCTGCCGCTCTATCCAGTTGAGCTACAAGCCCGCAAATTTGGTATTTGATTTTAACAAACTTGACTAGGCTAGTCAAGGAGTTGAACAACATAAAGCAGTCTGTCAATATACAATTAGAGAAATGAAGAAGATTATTTTTAAAAATATATTTTTAATAGTAGTTGCATTTTTTGTCTCTGTTATCAATTTAAAAGCAGACATATCCGAAGCCAAGCTTAAAGAAATGTCCTTGTCTTTCTCACCGGATTCCGAGATATCTCTTCCTAATGGTGTTATTGACCTTTCTTTCCAACAGACAATCTCAAGCAATGATTTTAATTTTTCTTCAAGGTATGATTACCTGGATAATTACATATTTTCCAATCTTGATTACAGGTATCATATTAAACTATTTTTTTTCGGATTCGGGCTTTCTGATAAAATACTTTTTGAAACATTTTATTCAGATGCTAAATATATCCAGAGGAACAGATATATTATGCCCTATCTCGGCATAAACACGTCAAAAAACAGCGAGGTCACGACCGCTGTTAAGTTCGAAGAAACCTATACGGCAGGAGTAGATTCGCTTCTTACTCTTGACCGCGGCAAAAACGCAGCTGTTAGTTTGGGCTTTTTGCGCAATACTCTTGAGGAAACCCTGCCTCTTTCAAAAGGAAGCAAAACATATATACAAATAACGAAATCCTTCGATAGGCTGGGGAGCGACTACGACTACACGAGTTTCGACACCGAGTTTTCTTTTTTTTCCTATCCGGTAAAAAACCATTTCATACGCTCTGATATTGTCTTTGGATATCCTCTATCCGAAATAAGAAGGCCTCTGACATCGGTCTATGCCATAGGAGGGATCGACCTGATGCGCGGCTATAAATTCCGAGAATTTCTCGGCGACAGCCTTATTTATTGGAAAACCGGGTACCATATCCCGCTTTCAAAACCTATAGAAAAGGATATCCTTGATTCAACTTTCAAGATACTTACTATAGATATTTTTAGTGAAGCAGCCCGGATAGGGGATAAATACATTTTTGAAAGATACAGCGATACAAAGGCAAGCTTTGGGATAGGTTTTAGCTGTACTATAAAATTCTTTCAGGCTTTAAATACTGCATTTGCATTTTCTGTGAACAAAGCCATTGATTCCAGAGCACCTACCATTTACATGGAAATATCCACAATAAGCTATGAAAGGAAGAACAAGATAAAAAAACCCTTTTTAAAATAAATCTTTATATTCTATCTAACAATGTACGACAAAACTAAACTTAACGAATTAACAAGGTTATGGAAACTTAAAAAAGATGAGCTGGATAAAAGGCTTCTGGATTTTATAGAAGTCTGGGAAAAAGCCAGCGACCGGCATATTTTTCCCGAGCTTGTTTTTTGTCTTTTTACCCCCCAATCAAAAGCGAAAACCTGTTGGGCTGCGGTTCAGACCCTGTCAAAACAAAACTTATTATATAAGGGGAAAAAGAATAGAATAGCTACAATGATAGGGCATCTTGGGGTAAGGTTTAAGAACAACAAAGCAGGATACGTCCTTGAAGCTAGGAAGTTGCTGGACAAATCATGTAAAAACGCCATAAAAAGAAAAATTGAAAGTTTTAAAGATATTTTAGAGGCAAGACAATGGCTTGTAAAAAACGTAAAAGGCCTTGGCTACAAAGAGGCTAGTCATTTTTTAAGGAACCTGGGGCTTGGCGAAAACCTCGCTATTTTAGACAGGCACATATTAAAAAACCTGAAAGCGCTGAATGTTATAGACAGCACCCCTAAAAGCCTGACTGAACAACTATACCTTGACATCGAAAACAAGATGCTTGCGTTCTCAAAAAAATCTAAGATACCTATGAACCACCTCGACCTGCTTCTCTGGTATAAAGAAGCAGGCGAAATATTCAAATGAACGACACCCAACCAGCAGAATTAAAAATGTGTTCAGAGTTATTAAAGTTTGGATACTCATATTAAACACCGGAACTACAGGAAGGTTTATTATAAGAGAAAGTTCACTCTCACAGCCAGCTTCAATTATCGTTTTATGGGAACTCATCCTATATCACGTGTTATAGGATGCTTGCCCATAAGCACAGAAACCACTGTTTTTATTATCGCGGCCACAGGTACAGCCAACAACATGCCGACCATACCATAAAGTTCAGCGCCCGCCATAACTGAAAAGATCATTAAAATAGGCCCGACATTTACGGTTCTTTTCATTAAAATAGTCTTTATTACATTATCATCAAGAAATCTTATTATAGTAAACAATATCAAAATATTAATAATTATAGACATCGTTCCGAATTTCATAAAACCGATTATTAAAACCGGGAGAATAGCAATCGCAGGGCCAACATAGGGAATAAAATTTGAAAGGCCCGATACTATACCCAATATCAATGCATAATCTATGCCCAATATAAAATATCCTGCTATACTAAGTATGCCAACAAAAATCGACTCTAAAATCTGACTTCTGATAAATTGGCCAAGTATTTCATCTATTTCAAAGATAAGACCGAGGCTTGTTTCCGTAAATTCACTCGGTATCGCATTAAATATCCTTTGCATTATCACGTTGCCGCTCAATAACATGAAAAATATCAATATCGGTATCAAGACCAATAAAGAAAAAACGGAAAAAAGATTCATTATTATCGTAGGTGCTTCCTTTACTTGTGATAATAAAAATTCATTTGCTTTTTGAATACCGGTTTCTATTACTGCTTTATCCTTCAGAATAGGATATTTTTGTTCCAGGTTATCTTGAAGGCCCTTCATAACGACCTGGAATTTTTCGAATTGCTGCGGAAGGTTGTTATTTAAAACAGTGACTTCATTAATTATCTTGGGCAGGAAAAGAATTAAACTGCCTACGAATACAAAAAGAAATAACGTATACAGGATGCAAACAGATATCGAGCGTTTAAGCCCCATTGCCTGAAGTTTTGTTATATACGGGGAAAGAATATATGTAAAAAGAGCAGAAAGTATAAACGGCATTAACATATCTCTTATGAAATATATAAACCATAACACAAAACATGCCGCTAAAATTAGAAATGCAACTTTAAATATTTTTCTTTCTAGCATATTTTCCCCTTCAACTTTTTGCAGCGTCGTTTGTCTTATTAAAACGTGTGTCAATTATTTCCTTCATTTTTATTCCGATAGAAGGGTCTATCTCAAGGATTGCGTCGAATTTGACTTTATAAATAAGGATAAGCGTACAATCCGTTACTGCTTTTACAGTGGCTGTCCTCGGGACCTCTTTACTAAGAGCAATCTCGCCGAAAAAATTACCAGGGTGGAACGTATATATCTTTTCCCTGTTCTGATATACAGCAACTTCGCCTGATTTTACAATATACAGGGCTCTGCCCAGGTCTCCTTCTTCAAATATTACCTCATCGGACAAATAACTCCTTTCAAAAGATATTTCCAGTATCTCATTCAAAGCTTTTTTGTTCAGATCAGAGAAAAGAGAGACTGATTTTAAGAAGTCGCGCTTTTTTAAATACTCCTCATCAATAAATATTTTTCTTAATATCTTCTTTAAGCTCATAGCCATAATTTATCCCGCTAAAGATCATTAATCCATTTTTAGAATTTCCCTTTTATTCCGACAATATTTTTTAAAAGAGTTTACATCAAACCTGGAATTTTCATGCCGCCGGTCAGGCTTTTTGCTTCTTCCATCATTGCAGCTTGTGCTTCTTTTGTTGCTTTCTTTAATGCGCTTAAAATATCTTTCTCCAGTTTTTCTATTCCCTGATTTACTGCGTCCTGCGACAATTTTATATCCAGTATTTCCGATTTTGCATTTATTTTAACCTTAATTCCGTTTTCTTCCGTATCGATTATCTTTTCTTTAAGAGACTTTTCCATTTCGCTTAACTTGCTTTTCATTGCTGCTGCTTCTTTTATCATTTTAAACATATCCATTATGGGACTCCTTCGGCAGGAGCCGCAGGCTCCCTTGAGTGACGCTCCTCCGGCTTCAGCCTGAGGCTTCTTTAATAACGCGGCCTACTGTGACTTCATTTATTTAGTTTGATGGAATCCATTTAGGGACTACATCATTATGCATTGCCTACTCCGCCGTAGTAGCCTTTATGGCTACGAAGGCCGGGTATCTCCCGACAAAAGTCGGGAGTTTTCATGTCGCATGTAATAATGTGACATCCCGCCACGGCGGGATACATCGAGATAAAGAACTTATTGCTTCTTTTTAATTTTATTCACAGGTTTTACCGGCTGTTCAACTTTAGGTTCACGAATTTTTATCTTCATTAAAGCTGCTTCAGCTGCTTGTTTCACGTTAGGGTCAGTGTCTTTCATGGCTTTATCAAGAGCAGGTTTTGCTTTTGCTCCTCCGATGTCACCTAATATCGCTGCTCCGGCTATCCTTATAGAAGGGTCCTGGGCATTCATTGCGTCCAATGCAGCGTTTAAACCTGCTTTCGAATTTATCATAGTTAAAGCACCAGCAGCAGACAACCGTACTTTAATATTTTCATCTTTTAAGAATTTATTAAACAGACTCTCGCTTTCTTTATCTCTTAAGTTTCCGCATATCCTTATTGCTTCAGCTCTCATATTAGGATCATTTTCATTCATGACTTCCCTGACGGCAGGTAGGCTTTTCGGGTCTTCTATCCTTCCTAATGCAAAAAGGCACGAACGTTTCATGCCCGGGTCCTGAGATTTTAAATTCTCCATAAGCACGGCCACGGATGACGGGTCCCTTAGAGTACCGATGGCATTTACAGCTGCATATTGCACACCTTTAAATTTATCTTTGAGCGCCATATGAAGTGCGGGCACAGACTTTGGATCACCGATATAATTTAAGGCTACAGCAGCGCTTTGCCTGACAGCATCTTGAGGGTCATTAGACAGGATATTGATCAAATCGTCTGTTACATTTCCTGCTCTCATCAGGCCGAGAGCTTCTATAGCAGCTATCTTTACAAATTGATCGCTGTCTTTGAGGACACCTCTTAACGGCTCTATCGCCCTTGGATCCCTAAGCATGCTTAATTTTTCAGTAGCCTGTCTCCTGATGGAAGCATTTTTATTTTTTAATTGAGCGATGCTTTCGGTATAAGGGTCGCTAACTGCTTCTTTCGCAGCATTTGCATTGGAAGCCGTTTCTGCCTTTACAAAAGTACTTATTGTCATACACATTGCCAAAATCAAAATTCTCTTCATCTTCTTATCCTCCCCTTTGAGTTATTAGTTGTGTGTTGTTAGTTTTACAGTTGTTTAAATCATTTCCCTCCTAAATTATATTTATTTGCCGTATTCTTAGCCACAGGGATGATAAATTGAAAATTTGCACCGCGCTTAGGTTCAGAATCTACCCAAATGTTCCCGCCATGTATTTCAATTATGGATTTTACTATAGCAAGGCCTAACCCTGCACCGGAAACAGTTTTGTTAACAGTTGATTCAACTCTATAGAATTTATCGAACACTTTTTTACGGTCTTTTTCAGGTATGCCAATACCTGTATCTTTTACTCCGAACAGTACATGGTCGCCCTGATCCGTAGCATGGATAACGATCTTTCCTCCGCTGGGAGTAAATTTTATACTATTTACCATCAAATTGTCAAAAATCTGATATAATCGCTTGGCATCGGCAAGGACAAACGGCATGTTTTCCGGCAATTCAAGGCTGATATCAATTTTCTTTCCGAACATTGCAGGCGGTATATTCTCTATAACAGTATGTATAAGTTCCACAGCATCTACCGGGCGAATATTCAACTTAATCTTTCCTGATTCAATTTGTGAAATATCCATTAATTCAGAGACCAGCGTTATAAGACGGTCTATAGACTGGTCTGCGATTTTGAGAAATTTTTCCTGTTGTGAATTAAGTTTTCCTGTATTGCCGTTTAATACAACTTTAACAAAACCTTTAATAGCACTGATAGGCGTTTTGATCTCATGAGAAATTACAGAGATAAATTCATTTTTTACCCGGTCAAGCCTTTCAAGCTCATTCTTTGTATCGCGTAAAGAATCATATAACCGTGCATTCTCAATGATTATGGCCGCTTGATGGGCAATTAATTCTGCTAAGATTAAATGGTCCTTTTTGTACGAATTTGCCTGGTGTTTACCTATCCTTAAAATACCAATGACCCTGTTTTCCGCTTTTAAAAGCACTAGAATAAGAGAACGGATATCAAGCAGCCTGAGAACCTGATTTTTTATTTGAGGGTCGATCGAAGCATCGGGGCTCATGAACGATGACCCTTCACGGAAAACCTCGGCTAAAAAAGAATTAGGATCATCTACCTTCACTTTTGTTTCTATCGCATCCTGTCCTACCGTAAAATAACCTCCGGGCTGGCTGATAAGTTCTCTTGTATCTTCTTTATACAAGGATAGGTCACAGAGGTCCGCATTAAATGCTTTTGTGGCAGTATAGACTATTGTCCTTAATGTTTTTTCCAGTTCAGGTTCGCTCGATATTGCAGATGATATCTCTTGTAAAGTTGTTAAATCATGCACCCTGTGTTCTAATTCCTGGTATAGCTTTAAGTTTTCAATGATACTTGAAATCCTGTCAGAGATCAGTTCCAAGATACGCAAGTCCTCTCTGCCGAAAGCCCCCTCTATTTTATTTGCTACAGCGATCACTCCCAGGATCTTTTCCCCCGATGACAACGGGACCAGGACCAAAGACTGTATATCAAATATATTGGATAAAAATGGAAGGGCATCTTTGGCCATTGTATTGAAGATATGGCTTTTATTTTCAGTAATAATCGATTTAAACACAGTGATATCATTTATTTTTAAACGTAAACTTGAAAAATCCTGGCTCTGTATGCCGAAAAACGGAGGGTATGGTATCATTTCTTCAGTATCATTTGAGTAAAGAAAAAAACCGCAAGCCTGTACAGAAAGCAGTTCTTTTATATTTTTTACAACTACGGTTAATATCTCAGAGAAACTGGATTTTGAAGCAGATGCGGTTAAAATATCCGAAAGAGCTTTCATTTCTTTTGCTTTTTGAATAAGCCGGGAGTTCGTCTGTATTAATTCTCTGGTAGTTGAAGATACTTCTATGCCCAGCCTGCGGTTATATTCCTGTATCCTTTCATATAACCTGGCATTGCACAGGCCTATAGACAGGTATTCAGCCAACGTAGACAGCGTCTTCATCTTATCGGGCGTAAAATAATTCTTTTCGTAGCTATTTGCATTTAGAAGCCCCTCACACTTCGAATCGATAACTAACGGGATAAAGACAAAAGATTCCAGCCCTTCTTTTTCATTCAGCATTAGAGTTACTGCAGAATTTTTCTTGGCTATATCGTTTATTATGATCGGCTGGCATTCATTAAAAGATTTTCCAGCAAAATCTTCCCCAGGGTTCAGACGTATATTATGGACTATGTCAGGAGATATCCCGCGCTGATTTTTGATTCTTAAAAAACCATCGTCTTCCAGCATTAACACGGAACATGAGACACTTTCAAATTTTTTCTGTATTATATTCAGAACAGTATTAAAGATCTCGTTTATTTCCATACTGGAGGTTAATATTTTTGACGCAGAAAAAAGCATCCGCAAAGTGTCCGAATTTTCAGCAAATTTATCATTTATGTTATTTAGTTTTCTCGATATCTCCTGCCATATACTGTGATTAGTTTTTAATTTAAGCATTGTAAATTTATCTTTCTCAATCTGATCAACAAAATACTTTAATTCTTTAAGCGGGCTAAAAATATTTTTGTCAAGATATAAATAAATACCGAAAATCGACAAAACCCACCAGAACAGGAATAAGCCAATTAAAAAATGCTGATTTTTATTTAAAAACAACCACTTCAGTATCGATTCAGGTTTAGGCCAGAGCTTTAGATATCCCAATATCTGATTGTTTATTTTTAAAGGCAGTTTAAAACTGATCATATCAAGAAGAAATTGCCTCTTCTGCTGTCCATGAAGTAATATTACCGTATCATTTTTATCTACAATTATGGCATTGACAATACCCGGAATTACCGAAATATCCTCAAGTATATTTAATATTTTTTTAGAACTTACGTTACCCGACAGGGCTTGGGACAATATGCCAATCCTGGATTCAAAAGAGGGCTTAAAATCGGTGGGGAAAGACGACCTTATCCACAAATACGCGGATACAAGGCAAATTATACTTGCAGTAAAAATTATAAGGAAAAAAGATACGATATACTTAAATATAAGCTTTTTCATTTTATTTATTCACACACCTTTCTTGTATTATGAGAGTTATGAACCGTGAGTCTTAGACTCAAAACCCAAAACACATGACTTATTATAGACTTTTTATGAATGCTGTTTTAATAAAGTGATATCTAAAGATAGGTTCAGATACCTGTAATCTTTATTAATATCTATCCAGGGAATCAATTGCAAAGATATCTGGTTCTCATCCATAACCGAAGCAATCATATTCAAAAAATCTTCAGGCTCAATATTTGTTTCAGGTGGAGGGCCGATTATTATAGCTATTTTTATATCTTTTTCTTTACACGGGCTGACAAAAAAATTATAATCTATTTTTTCAGAAAATAAATATGACCGTTCTAGTATGCCTTCCAATTTAAATTTTAATTTATGCTTTTTTATTATATCCCGGAATCTTTCCTTGCCTTTTGACAACTCTTTTTCTTTCCCTTCCGGATAGAAAAATGCCACCTCGACCGGTTTTAAGTCAGTATCCTGCTCTTCTTGTTCTTTAGCTGTCTTTGAAGCGATAGCCTTGGGAGGAAGAGCCGCTGATTTCGATATTAAAACAACATCTTGATCCGATAAAGGTAAAACCGGTTTTTCCGCTATCTGGCTATCAGTCCCGTTTGATACCGGAATAGGTGACGGCATAGGTGATGTTTGCACTTGATTTTGTGCTTGATGCTGTATCTGAGGAGACTTCAGTACATAAACCTTGGAAGGCTGCAGGCTGGTTTCTAATTGCTTTGAAGTTTCTTCTTCCGGTAAAAGCTCCACCATAAGAGATTTAACCAGATCCATATTCACTTCCTGGTGCGTTAATGACGCATAGGCATTCACCCTTTTTAAAAAGCCTTCTAATTCTCTGATGTTTGATTTTAATTTTGAAGCTATATAAAGCAATATATTGTCATCAAGCTCAAGCTTTTCGATCTCACCTTTCTTTTTTAAAATCGCTACCCTGGTCTCAAGGTTGGGAGATTTTATATCTGCGATCAACCCCCATTCAAAACGGCTCCTGAGCCTGTCCTCCAAAGAAGTGAACTGTTTCGGCGGCCTGTCCGATGTTATAATGATTTGTTTCCCGTTTTGATGCAAAATATTAAAAGTGTGGAAAAATTCTTCCTGGGTGGATTCCGATTCTTCGAGAAACTGTATATCATCCATCAGCAATATGTCAATTTTTCGGTAATGCTCTCTCATCACATTTAAATTATTATTCTTTAAAGCGTTTATAACATCGCTCATGAACTGTTCCGTGGTGGAATATATAATGCGTGCCGCCGGGTTTTTCTTTTTTACATAATGGCCTACTGCATGCATCAGGTGTGTTTTTCCGAGGCCTACTCCGCCGTAAACAAAAAACGGGTTATAAATCCTGCTCGGGTTATCTGCTACAGCCTGGGCTGCTGCCGCTGTAAAACGGTTGTTAGGGCCTATCACGAATTGTTCGAAAGTATAGGATGGGTTTAAACTCATGGCCTCGAAAGCGAATGTGTGAGCCGGTTGGCTATTTTTTTCGTTTTCAACAGCAGGATCTACTTCCTTTTCAATTTTCATCTTGTTATTATCATCTTCCCAGCTTGTTGCCTCGATGATCTGTCCATTCTGACATAACTTCCTTAAAGTTTCAGTTAAATTCTTAAAATCATTTTTTCTCAACCCATAAAAATAAATCAGAAAATTAAATTCTCTATCAAATTTTAAAGAAACAGGGTTGCTTATTTTATACGAGAAATTACTGATTAACGAATTGATATCAAACTCATCGATATTCAGCCGCAGCTGCCACCTGGTTTTATCTTCATTATCTGGAAAATAAATCAATTCCCATTTTCTAAAGTTCATAAGTATTAAATTAAAACGGCAAGCTTACAGGATGTAATTCATATTAGAGTATTATAATTATATATTAATAAAAAGTCAATAAATTCGAAAATATTGATATTAATAAAAATCAATGAATTTTTAAGCTTTTCTTCAATTTAAAAGGTATGCTTTTACGATTATTTTCCGAGTACGTCATTATAAATATTAACAGTTTCTCGTACGGTTTTCTCATATGAGAATATTTTTGAACGGGCAATCCCTTTTTCTATCATTTTTTTCCTTAAACCTTCATCGGAAATTACCTTATAAATTGCATTTGAGAGCCTATCTATATCTTGCGCGTCGGTCATTATCCCTGCATCACCTACGACTTCCGGCATAGAGGATGAGTTTGACGTTATGACAGGGCATCCGGACGCCATGGCTTCAAGTGGCGGCAGCCCAAAACCTTCGTAAAGCGAAGGGAATACAAAGACATCCGCGCCGCAGTAATATTTCCGTAATTCTTCCTGGTTTAGGACTTCCGGCATTAAGACAGAGTTTTCTATAGAATAAGCAGCTATCATTTTTTGTATCTTTACGATATAATCTTTTTTTCCGTTCCCTACTAATACTAATTTATGAGATATTTCATTTTTCTTTTTTAGCCTATTAAATGCTTCTACCAGAGTATGTACATTCTTATGAGGCCTGAGCGCACCCACGTAGAGGATATATTTTCCTATTTTTTCCCGAACCTCTTTTGCCAATTCTAAAGACGGCTTAAAAACAGGGTTTATTCCAATATAAATCACTTTTATCTTTGAAGGTTCTACCCGGAAATGCTTTATAATATCATTTTTAGTATTTTCAGATATCGTCATTATCCTTTGTGACTTTTCGCATGCCGAAGCCAAAAAGAATTTTGCATAATAATAAGCAGCTCTGGAGGATAAAAATTGAGGAAAAAGGATATGTATCAAATCATGGATAGATACCACCATCTTTCCGCTGTAAAAATAAGGTATGTTATAATGGGGTTCATGGAATATATCTACCTTTGAGTTTTCTATCATTCCCGGGAGTTTTAATTGCTCTGTAATGCTATAAATTGGAAATTTAGCTTCTATGGTTTTTATCCCGAAATGATTTAACTTTGCAGGGTCGCCAAATAGTAAATATTCGTTCTTATCAAAATCCTTTATATGTTTCAACAATAGCTTTATATAAGTCCCTATCCCGGAATTGTCTATCATCCTTGCATCTATGCCGATTTTCATAAAAATCCTTTAGGATCCTTTGACCAAATTACGGGATGTTCCTAGCCGGGTTGCACCGGCATTAATAAACTTGAGCGCATCGAACGATGTTCTAATCCCGCCTGCCGCTTTAATCCCGATATCAGAACCTATGGTCTTTCTAATCAGTTTTATATCTCCCAAGTTGGCACCTGACGGCCCAAATCCTGTAGAAGTTTTAATAAAATCAGCTTTTGCTCTTTTTATCAGTTTAGCAACTGTTATTTTTTCTTTCTTTGTCAAATAGCAAGTCTCTATGATTACTTTAAGCACCCTGCTTCCTGCGGCTTTTCTTACAGCTTTTATATCATTTAAAACAAATCTCATATCACCTGACTTCAAGGCTCCGATATTTATTACCATGTCAAGCTCATCGGCACCGTTCTTTACGGCATCTAAAGCTTCACAGACCTTTATTTCTGTCGTAGAAGCTCCAAACGGAAAACCTATTACAGAACAGACTTTTACATTATTTTTCCCAAGGAGCTTTTTGCAATAGTTTACATGGCAGGGGTTCACACAAACGCTGGAAAAATTATATGCCAGAGCATCTTTGCAGAGTTTTTTTATTTCTTTTTTTGTTGCATCCGGCCTTAACAAAGTGTAATCTATGAACTGAGCGATATTTTCTTTTTTCATACAATTTTTTATAGGATTTCTAATGTGGTAATTAAGACTTGGGTTTTGATTTTTTTACTATATTTATTTATTTGGAAAGTTGTTTTATGTGCTTTTCAGCCAGGACCTTCTGGTCCTTATCTTCCGACAACTCCAATACTTTTTTCCACATGTTCAATGCCTTAGTATTCATTTCTTCTTTTTCAAAAAGCATTGCAAGATAATAATAGGCTGGCACTAAATTTTGGTTATCTTTCAAGGCTTTTTCCAATGATTCTTTTGTTATTGGATGATCATATTTTTCGAAATAACCGTTTCTTTCCAAATGCTCAACCCAAAACTTAAAGCGGGCTGGTATTTCGCCCGCGATCTTTTCCAGTTTTGATACAGATTCCTCGACTTTTCCTTCCTTGAGTAACGCAAACACCTCTTTTAGACCGAGGTCGCCGGCATAAAGAAAAGCCGAACAAAACAGCAAAACCAAAAAAGTTATAATTTGGTTTTTTCTCATAGATCTCTACTTAAAGATTATTTGGGACTCTTGGAAAAGTCCTCAACACTCAGAGATTGTTGGGGTTTTTCAACAATCTTATTTGTATTTTACGATTTTTGTAAAAGACTCTATCTCTAAACTTGCTCCGCCCACAAGGGCTCCGTCAATATTAGGCTGTTTCATTAATTCAGCTGTGTTATCCGGTTTTACCGATCCGCCGTAAAGTATCCTTATTTTATCCGAAGAATCCTGCCCGTACATTTCTTTGTACAGTTTTCTTATATAAGCATGCACTTCCTCAGCTTGTTGCGGAGAAGCTGTCTTTCCTGTTCCTATTGCCCATACCGGTTCATAGGCTATTACTAAAATATCAGCTTGTTCTTGGGTCAATCCTTTAAGGCCGTTCTTCATTTGGCGTTCAATGACATTAAAAGTAATGTTTTTTTCTCTTTCTTCTAAAGTCTCTCCTATACATGCGATAGGAATAAGACCTGCTGTAAAAACCGCTTTGATCCTTTTGTTCACGGTTTCATCGGTTTCGCCAAAATACTGGCGCCGTTCAGAATGCCCTATAATAACATATTTACATTCGGCATCCAGAAGCATCGGTACAGCTATCTCCCCCGTAAAAGCTCCTTTGGCTTCCCAGTGTACATTCTGTGCACCAAGGTTTATATTTGATCCTTTTAAAACTTTTGATACCGAATTTAGCGCAGTAAAGGCAGGACAGACAAGTATATCCCTGTCTTTCACATCCGACAAATTGTTCTTTAGGCCTGTTACCAGTTCCAAAGCTTCAGCTACGTTCTTGTGCATTTTCCAGTTTCCGGCTAATAAGGGCTTGCGTTTATTCAAGTTAATTCTCCTTTATGTCGCGTTCCGCCTTTTGGGCGGAACTTACCCGCCTCTCGGCGGGATTGTTCCTGCTCGAAAGGTAACTTTTTCGCAGGAACGCTCCTAGAGGGAAACTATGTTTCCCTTCTACGTTCAGATAAGAAGATAAACTTCTTATCTTCACTGAACCCTTCTAATTTGTAAACTTCCTTATTCTTGTCGCGTTCCGCCTTTTGGGCGGAACTTTGTGGAAGATGGCATAGGAAGAAACCATTCCATGCTGTTATTTTTGTTATTTTATCACTTTTTTATCAACAAATCAAGAAAAATTGACTTTTAAGTTTTTTTTTGCTAAATATTCATTGATAAATTATGATTTTTTTAAAATTGATTTTTGGTATTTTTTTCCTGTTTTTAGGATTAATTTACCTATATAAACCAAACCTTGTTTTGGCAATAAACAGAATAGCCAGAGATATATTTTTTAATGACAAGACAGTTTTACTAGAAAGAAAGAAATTAGCTATCCTGTTATTTTGTGTGGCCTTTATTTCTTTATATATGGGGCTTACTAGTTTAGCATCTTTTTTTGAGAACCAGAATAAAAAAATTTGGTTCATTGAACCGATAAAATATTCGATGTATATAGCAACTCAGGATTACTATGCAGGAAGGTATAAGAGTGCCATTGAAAGGTACATTAAGATACTTCCTCTGTCCGATGACCAGCAGAATGTGCTGAAATGCATGGCTTTTACATATATGGAAATGGGAGAAAAAGATAAGGCAAAAGCATTATTTGATAAATTGCTCCAATTAGATCCTGATGACCAGGTAGTTAAAATAAAACTGCAAAAATTAAAGGCTAATAATGAAAACAAGTCAAACTAGACTAACAGGCATTTTCGGTTATCCTATAAAACACACCTTATCTCCTCTAATGCATAATACGGCATTCAAGTATTTGAACCTTGATTTTTTTTATTTGCCTTTTGAAATAAAACCAGAGGAATTAAAAGAAGCGATACATGCTATCCGTGTGTTGAATATAGCAGGGGTAAACCTTACTATCCCTCATAAGGAAAATGCACTTAAATTCCTGGACAAAATCGACTTTTTAGCCAAGAAGATAGGGAGCGTCAATACTCTTGTCAACAAAAACGGCATTCTTACAGGCTATAATACTGACGGTCTTGGTTTCTTAAAAGATCTGATTAACCATGAAATAAATCCTAGAAATAAAACAGCAATTTTAGTAGGCGCAGGCGGCGCAGGCCGTGCTATAGCCTCTGTTTTAAGCCATGCCGGAGCAAAAATTATATACATAACCGATAAAGATGAAGCTAGGGCAAAAAAACTGGTAAGGTCTGTGAAAAATTCCAGGTTTGAGCCGTTTATTAAGTGGCAAAAAAGGATAAAAGAAACGAGTTTATTGGTAAACGCTACTCCCCTAGGGATGCACGACAATGACCCATCGCCAGTTAATATCGAAAATTTAAATAAAAAAACCTTTGTTTATGACGTTATATATAACCGTAAGACAAAGCTCCTGGAATTCGCTAAAAAGGTCAAAGCCAGGCATTGCAGCGGGATCGGCATGCTCCTTAATCAAGGCGCTCTTGCCTTTGAACTGTGGACCGGCAAAAAAGCCCCGGTGAAAGTTATGGAAAAAGCTCTATTAAAAGCTTTAAATAAATAATTCAGCCCGAAAGGGCACGACAATTTAAATTTCAACTTAGAAGGGTTCAGTGAAGAAAGTCACGCAATGCGTGGCTTTCTGAACGCCGAAGGGAAACTTGGTTTCCATCGGGGAGCGTTCCAGCGAGCAGTTTCCTATCGAGCTGGAACAATCCCTCTCCCGCAGAGCGGGAGAGGGTAAGTCCCCGCCCAGGGCGGGGACGCGACAACGGAGGTGATAACATTGCTCATATGGATTATCAGAGGTTTGATTTTAATTACAAGCCCGATCGTAAGTTATTTTTACATTTCCCAGAATTTTGAGGGTATAATTATTGGATTTTCAATCGCATCGATTTTTGTTGTGGGCGAGATCATTATTCAGGCGATCCCGTTAGATACTATTATCGCGGGGATACTCGGGATCATTTTTGGCTTGATCGGAGCCAAATTACTTGATTATATCGTCTATTTGACGGATAATACCCAGCTTTATGAATGGTTAAAGAATTATTCGCTTTTGATCAAGATAATCTTTGCCTATTTTGGCCTTGTAATAGCAGTAAAGAAAAAATCAGAGTTAGACCTGTTAGACCAGGATATCTTAAGGAAAAGAAAACATAAAAGGATCAATGAATTAGTAATATTGGATACCAGCACATTGATCGACGGCAGGATTACGGATATAACTGAAACCAAGTTTTTATCCGGAGCTTTCCTTGTTCCAAGGTTTGTGCTCCAGGAATTACAGGCCTTGGCGGATTCTAGCGATACCCACAAAAGAAACCGCGCAAGAAGAGGCCTTGACATCATAGCACAGCTCCAGAAGGACGAGACTGTGACCATAAAAATCGTTGATAAAGATTTTCCTGACCTAACCGGTGTCGACCAAAAACTCCTGCAATTAGCAAAAGACCTAGAAGCAAAGATAATCACTACGGATTTTAATTTAAATAAAGTTGCGGCATTGCAGGGTGTAGTGGTTTTAAACATAAACGACTTATCTAATGCCCTTAAGCCGATCTATTTACCAGGAGAAAAAATGCCGCTTTTTGTGGTAAAAGAAGGTAAAGAACGCAGCCAGGGAATAGGTTACCTCGATGACGGCACCATGGTAGTAGTCGAAGACGGCCGTAAATACGTGGGTAAAAGAATAGAAGTGATAGTAAATTCTATTTTGCAGACGTCATCAGGCAGGATGGTCTTTACAAGGTTTTTACAGGACCATAACAATGATTAAAACCCAAGCTCCGGGATTGGGTTGAAAGGGAATAGGAAATGAAAGCTGCTGTCATAATAGCTGCAGCAGGTTTAAGCAAAAGATTCGGCTCCAAAAAGCCAAAACAGTTTTTATTATTGAATAAACTGCCTGTTTTTCTATGGAGTGTTATCGCATTCTTGAAGATAAAAGAAGTTAAACAAATAATACTTGTTGTACCTCAGGATGCTGTAAGAATTCTAAAAAAACACGAAAAGAAGTACGGCTTCACACTTATAGCCGGCGGAAAAGAACGTTTTGATTCTGTTAAAAACGGGCTGAAAGCACTAAATAGAAATATCGATATCGTTGCTATTCATGACGGGGCAAGGCCCCTTATATCGACCGATACGATCAGAAACTGCTTAAATGCCGCAAAAAAATACGGTGCTGCCATTGCGGCACTTGATATAACCGATACTGTAAAGCTGTGCGACAAATCTTTGGCCGTTAAAAAAACTATCTCCCGCGACCTGGTCTGGAGGGCTCAAACACCTCAGGTCTTCAAAAGAGAGGTCATTGAGAGGGCTTATTCAAGATTAAATTCAAAAAATGTCACGGACGATTCCCAGATCGTGGAATCATCCGGATACAGAGTTAAAATCGTGAAGGACAGGCCCTCGAATATAAAGATCACAAAACCCAAAGACCTGCTACTTTGTAAACTCTTTGTAGGAAATAATTTATTATAGGAAAGCTTATGTATATCGGATTAGGCTATGATGTGCACAGGTTCACGAAAAAAAAGCCGCTGGTACTCGGGGGCATAACATTAAAAAGCCCTTTGGGCCTTTTGGGGCACAGCGACGCAGATGTCTTGACACATTCCCTCATGGACGCAATACTTGGCGCATGCGGCCTTAAGGATATTGGCCATTATTTCCCGAACACGGACCCGAGACTGAGAAACATATCAAGTTTTATTCTTCTTGAAAAGGTATTATCACTGCTCAAAAAACAAAAAAAGAAGGTAAATAACATAGATATTACGATAATAGCTCAAAAACCCAAAATAAGCCCTTGTGTAGAAAAAATTAAAAAAAACCTCTCTAAAACCCTAAGAATACCGGTTTCGCGCATCGGTTTAAAAGCTACTACAAACGAAAAAATAGGATTTATTGGAAGAGGAGAGGGCATAGCTGCAATAACCGTGGTTAGTATACTGTGAGTAGAGGAAATTTATGATAAAAATTATTTTTTTTCTTTTCTTAATTATCTCTATCCCAATTGCAGGGTTTCTTTGGTATATGGGTTTCTTTGATACGCTGGCTATAGGGGTCGATAAATCCGGCCATTACTGGCTCGTATATGAAAAAATAAAAGGCGACTACAGGCAGGCCGGAGACTCCTGCGGGAAAGTATCCAGGTGGCTTTATGCAAACAATATTCCCGCATCAAAAGAATTCGGGATGTATTTCGATAACCCGCAAAAAGTCCCCAAGAATGAATTAAGGTCGATAGCCGGTGCACTTATAGACGACAAAGATTCCGATAAGATAGAACAGATAAAACAGGAATTTTATATCCAGGAGATTTTCCCTCTTTCTTGTATAAAAACAAGTTTTCCTTACAAAAATCAGCTTTCCCTAATCCTCGGTATTTTCAGGGCTTATCCGGAAATAGCAAAGTATGCAGAAATAAATAATTATACTCAAAATTACGAGGCCAGTATAGAAATATATGATGAAAAGGCAGGGCAGATAACCTATTTTACTCCTATCGAACAAAACCTTAACCTGGTTGACAAGTACTATAATACAGAAAAATAATGCCTATCTTAACATACAATACCTTATCCAGAAAAAAAGAAGAGTTCATGCCCTTAAAAGACAAGCTTGTCAGGATGTATGTCTGCGGAGTCACACCTTATGATGAAGTACACCTGGGCCATGCACGGGCTTACGTCACTTTTGATATAATAAGAAGGCATTTTGAAAACACAGGGTTTGAAGTAAAACATATTCAGAACTTCACGGACGTAGATGACAAGATAATCAACCGCGCTAAAGAAACCGATATACTGCCTTCAGCGCTGGCGCAAAAATATATTGACAGCTACTTTTTAGAGATGGACAAACTAAACATAAAACGGGCAGCAGAATACCCCCGGGTAACCCGTAATATTCCTCAGATAGTTGAATTTGTAAAACTTTTGATAGATAAGGATTATGCTTATATTACCGAAGACGGTGTCTATTTTTCTATAAACAAATTCCCTGCATACGGAAAACTCTCAAAAAGAAACCTTGATGAGCTAAAGAGCGGCGCCAGGGTAGAAGTTGACGAGAAAAAAAACAACCCTCTTGATTTTGCTCTGTGGAAAAAAACAAAACAGGACGAACCCGAAGAAGTATCCTGGGACAGCCCTTGGGGCAAGGGAAGGCCAGGCTGGCATATAGAGTGTTCGGTCATGTCAACGAATATTTTGGGCGAAACCTTTGATATACACGGAGGCGGCCAGGACCTTATTTTCCCGCATCACGAAAATGAGCTGGCCCAGAGTGAAGCAGCGACAGGCAAACCTTTTGCAAGATACTGGATACATAACGGTTTTGTCACAATAAACAAAGAAAAGATGTCAAAATCCCTGGGGAATTTCTTTACCTTGAAAGATATATTTAAAAAATATGAACCCAGGGTCGTCAGGTATTTTCTTCTTTCCCAGCACTACAGGATGCCGCTTGATTTTTCCGAGGAAGCCCTAAAACAGGCAAAGGCTACTCTTGACGAGCTTGACTCCACTTACAATAAAATAAAGATAAAAAATATCGACCTTAAGGCTGGTTATCTTGAAGATGTGCTTTCAGAGTTTTACTCTTGTTTAGACGATGATTTTAACACCGAAAAAGCGCTGTCTGTCATGCACATTTTGAAAAACTCAATATTAAATAACCTTTATAAAGCAGACATTCTCTGGATATCAAAAGCTCACAATACTTTTGTTAAAATGATAGAGCCTTCCTTGGGCATTAAAATTCAAAATAACGGCTATACCAGAGAAGTAAAAGAAAAAATAGAAAAAAGAGAAAAAGCCAGGCTTGAGAAAAACTGGGCCGAAGCGGACAAACAGAAAAAAGAACTCCTTGAAATGGGGGCTGTTTTTGTCATAGATACGCCTGAAGGCAAATCTATTTCTTCCGCATCTCCGGACAGTCCAATCTTTGTTCGAGCAGATAAAGCCAATGAGTGAAATAATTTCAGGCAGAAACCCGGTTTTTGAGGCCTTAAAATCTCAAAAGACAATAAACAAAATTCTTATTTCGACCCAGGCACACGGATCTTTATTAAAGGATATCGTAAAACTTGCAAGGGAAATGAAGATTCCTGTCCATCATGTGCCTCCTGAAAAGATAGATTCTTTATCATCTGAAAAAACCCAGGGAATAATAGCCGAAATTTCACCAGCAGAATACTTAGACATATATTCTTTAATAGAAAAAGTAAAAGATATAAAAAAACCTTTAATAGTAATTTTAGACAGCATTGAAGACCCTCATAACCTCGGCGCGATAATAAGAAATGCCGTAGCATTCGGAGCAGACGGTGTGGTAATAGGAAAATGGCATTCCGCCAACCTGACAGAAACCGTAAGCAGGACTTCTGCCGGGGCAATCCAGCACATACCGGTAGCCCGGGTCACAAATATCGCTGACACTTTAAATACCCTAAAAAAAGAAGGATTCTGGATTACAGGCGCAGAAAACAATAATAAGTCTATCCGGGAAACTGAATTTCTTTTCCCTATGGCACTTGTGATCGGGAGTGAAGGAACCGGCTTAAGGCATTTAATAAAAGAACGATGCGACATACTGATCTCTATCCCTCAGAATAAAATCATCTCATCTCTGAATGCGTCCTGTGCTTCTGCCGTAATTTTATATGAAATTTCCAAATCCAGGAATAATTAATCCAAACCTGTTTAACTCTAAAAACTTCTTATGGGCTGTTTTAATAACCGTTCTATTGGCAGGGACTGCCGTGAGGTTTTATAAACTCGATTTCCAGTCGTTAAAAAACGATGAGATCACATCCTGGTATATGAGCAATAAACAAACCCTTTCAAAAGTTTTTACCGATGTTATCAATTCCGATGTTTACCCCCCGGGATACCACGTAATAGTTTATTTTACTGAAAAAGTATTGGGAGACTCAGAAAAAGCCTTACGGCTGCCCTCTGCTGTTGCAGGAAGCATTTCAATACTGATCATGTTCCTTTTGGGCAGTAAACTTTATTCATATAAAGAAGGGCTCTTAGCATCAGCCTTAATAGCTTTTTTACATTTACCGATATATTATAGCCAGGAAGCACGGGCGTATTCCCTGCTTTTGCTTTTTAGCCTAGTGTCATCTTATTTCGGGGTCCTGCTGATAAAAAGTACCTTTGAGAAAACAAGATCTTTATATACTATAGCTGTATGTTATGTTTTAAGCTCTATAATAACTTCCTATTTGCATTATTTTGGACTGTTTTTCATATTACTCCAGGGATTTATGGTTTTGCTTTATTTTAAACAAGTAAGTAATATAAAATTTATATTAAAAACATATTCTTGCGTACTATTAGCATACCTATTTTGGCTGCCGTACATGTTGTTTCAATTGAGGCACAATTTAACATATATAAGCGATCTTTATGATCCTGTGTTTCTTGATTATTTTCTATTCCTCAGAGCTGCCTTTAACAACTCTACTAAAGTCTTAATGTTTATACTGCCGATATATTTATTCTTTTTTATTAAAATCATTTTCAGAATAAAAAAAACAAAAATAGAAGATTTTTTTCTGAGCACTGATTTTTTTCTTTTCTTATGGGCTGGCTTGCCCTTTTCAATTATTTATGCAAAATCCGAGATAACATCCCCTTTATTTACTTACAGCCTTCTAATAATATCCCTGCCTGGCATATACCTGCTATTTGCGCGTTCAATCACTACATTTATAAAAAACATAAAAATAAATATAATATTTCAGACAGCATTGATTTGTTTATTCCTTTATCAACTCATCTTCATAAAGGGTTACTATACATATCCTAACAGACCCCAATGGCGACAATCTGCGCAATTTTTAATGGAAAATATTCATGCCTACAAGAACTCTTTGGTAATAAGGTATAGTTGGTCACCGTTTCTGTTTAATTATTACTTTAGAAACTCTGATTTATCCAAAGAAACAATTGAATGGACGAACGAAAATGACCCCTCTTATGAAAAAATCAGCAAAATTATATCTGAAAAGAAAATAGAATATGTCTGGTTATTTAGAGTTGACAAACCAATTGATTTAAATCTGTTGAATTCACTTAAGGATCACTTTAAACTACTTGAATACAGAAAATTCTTTAAGTCCGAAATATGGCTTTTTAGGTCAAAAACAAAATAAAAACATTGAGCCAAACGGAGGATCCCGCCTTAATGTACTGGTAAACCTATATTTTCAAGACCGTTGGATAAATAATGTATTTTGTTTAAAATTTGACAATTATTCAGAAAAACTGCTATATATTTTGCATTAGTGCCTATTCAGCTTCCGCCGCAAAATTTGGCGGGCAAGAGTTTGGAAGTATGCCGATGTAATTCAATTTAAAAGATTTCCTTTTTCATATTTTTACATCTTGCTTTTTGCTTCTTTTCAAAGTATAATTATGAACATAAGATATAAATTTTCAGGAGAATTATTTGAAGAAACTAAAACTATATTTAGACACGTCTGTTTTTAACTTCGCTTTAAGCGATAGGACCGGTGATGAAAACGCCAAGACAGCAACAGAAAAGCTTCTGCAAAAAATTAAGCAGGACATTTATGATGGATATATATCTGAACTGGTTATGCGCGAGGTGATCAGAGCACCGGAACTAAAAAGAACTGCATTAATAAATCTTATAAACGACTTAAACCTTGAGTCATTGGTTATAGTTAAAGAAATTGAAATGTTAGCAGAGAAGTATATTGAAGAAGGGCTTATACCCAAAAAGTATCAGGAAGATGCAATTCATATAGCCATAGCATCAATTAATGACCTTGACGTAATAGTTAGCTGGAATTTTGAACATATGGTTAAATTAAAAACACGAAAGGGAGTCATAGCTGTTAATGAACTGATGGGATATAAAGCTATAGAGATAATTACACCGCAGGAGGTAGATTAACATGTATAAGTATAAAGAGCCGGAATCTATGAGAGAGATACATGAAATACGTTTAAAACTTCACGAAGAAGAGAAGAATTTAAGCATTGAAGAAAAGATAGCTAAAATACATAAAGAAGCTCAGGAAGCAATAAAAAAATATGGCATTAAATTTAAGACTAAAAAGCATAAAGCTGCCTAAATTTCATTTTCATCGTTAATTTGGGATGTATAAAAGAGCCGTTTTTTACAAACAGCTCTTTTATTTTATCCATATAGTGGTTTTTGGAACATATAATTAAGCCACAATGCTATAATTTGTCACATTATTAAGAAGAATAAGTCTTAAGTCTATAGATACAATTAATCGCAAAAAGGATGTCATTCCCGAAATTTGTAATCGGGAATCCAGAATAAAATAGTTAGTGAAGTTAGAGAAGCCAGGCACTGTTTCTGGTCTTTCGAAATGCTTGTTTTGATGCTATAAAAAAGCTGTAATCGTTACTGCGTTCCGGTTCTTTTTTGTGAAGGAATATCTTGTGTGCCTGTTCAATAGTCCCTAGTTTAATTGACTGGTCTATACTTTCATCCTGGCCGAAAGTATGATCTAAAGCAACCGGCTCACAGTCATTATTAGTACCGGATATCTCGTGCATTACAACACCATATCCGCCAAAGCATGGCATTACATATTTACAGTAATCTTTGATAATGAATCCTTTCTTCATAGCCTTTAGCCCTCCTTCGATTTAGTGACCTGCTTCACCAATATAGTAAACAGCATATCTCAAATCGGCAACTAAGCCGATTTGAGATAATTTAATGTTTTCTGTAAAATCTTTCTTACACCTTCTTTTGAGATATTTTTAAGTATCTTTGCGGTTTCCGAAAGTGACAGAGGCTTACAATGCCTTTTTGAGCCGACTCCGCACCTGAGTTCAACAATTTTCGAGATAAATGGTGATTGGATTTCTGATCATTTCGGAGTGTAGTTGGCAGGTTATGAATGTCCAAAGAGTGAAAGTAAACTGCAATTGTCAAAACGTTAACTTATATGTTAATTACATTTTTGACATACTTAGGCCACAATGCTATAATTTGTCACATTATTAAGAAGAATAAGTCTTAAGTCTATAGATACATAATTAACGCAAAAAAGATATATTTTGTGTGGAAAATATTAACAATAATAGCGACGATTTCAATAATTCTATCTTTATTTAGAAAACAAAATGCAGTATGGGGTGGTGCAACTATCGGCCTGGTTCTGGGTATAATAATTGCTATGTTCAACAAATTTAATTGGTCTATCACATACAAAGCAGTTGTTATCGGAATCATAATTGGTTTTGTAGCCGATTTACTTGGACTCATTTCAGATTTATTAAAAAAGAAATATTAGCAAATCAATACAGCTGACCCTCCCCTATGGGTTGGGTAGCTGATTTCGGATGTTCGGAAAGGCAACAAAGGAGATAAATTATGAGTCAGGAAGAAAAATCATTTATTAATCTCGCAGGAGAATTCTTAGTTGCGGGCGAGCTGAATAGAAGACGTCTTGCCGCATCTATTACTTATGGTCCGTCGAAAAGTGCAGATATATATGTGTTTTCTAGGTCAGGAAATAAACTTGCAAAAATAGAAGTAAAGGCAACAGAAAAATCACAATGGCCAGTGGGTCACCGCGCAATGTCTGAAGAAAATGAAAAGATAGGAATATTTTGGGTATTGGTTAGATTGCCTAATGACGCAAATCTTGTACCCGAATACCATGTTTTTACCGGAGCGGAAATCACAAAATTAACTCGTCATTATTACAAAGAATATATGGATGGCTATAAACTTAGACATGGACATAATTACGATGTCTCTAAGGGTGACGTTCCAAATCTAAAATATACTCATGTTTCTACCCACAGAGGTGGGTGGGATAAAATTGAAAACTACCTAAAATAAAGCCGAATAACGTAATACAGCTGACTGTGCTTCGCACGGTAGCTGATTTCGGATGTTAGGCAGAAACTAAATGAATTACAAAGAAGAAATTAAAGACATCGCAATAACCGTAAACAATGGATTAACGGTCTATATCGCTATTCATAACGCAATTTTTCGGGATGCTGCCACCTTCAAGAGTTTTCTGAAAAACCTCTTCGGGTGGGGTGTACCTATGTCGAAACTGCTTGAAGATTCTGAAAGACTTCTGCCGTTATGGGATACCATTGATCAGAAGGTAGAGGTTTTCCGGCAGTCAAACTACTCATCATTATCGAAAGATGAAAAACATTATTTTGACATTCTATCACGCTATGTGGATGCTGTCCGCAAAACTGTCGCTGCGCTAATTGATCGGCAACGTTTATTGAATGACGGAAGCAGGGGCGGACCAAGAAATCCAATGACTTGGGAATTGTTTCAGCAGAAAGAAAAGATTTATCAGATGACCGTCAAAGAATACATGGCGATAGGTCAGGAATTAAATGATGCAGCTCCCATCATTTTTGAATAAAATGCCTAACACAATGCAGCTGACCATCCCCTGCGGCGCAGCTGATTTCGGATGTTAGAGGAATAAAATGGAAAATATATTATATTTAATTTTAGGTTGGTTGTTTGGTTTACTAGGGCCACAGATTATAAACTCAATTAGTAAAAGGTATCATAAAAATGATATAAAAAATTCAATTATCTCAGAATTAAAAGAAGTTTCAATTAGATTAGTAATGAATTATTTCCAAATTATGTTAAATTATGGCTCCTTGGATAAACCAATTTTAATATGGATAAAACATCATATGGATAATTATCATGGCGCATATCCTACCAGTAAAATATCAGAAGATATAAAGAAAATGTTAGAATTAGATGATAAAATGCTTCAAGATGCAATTGAAAAAACTCAAGACGGTACGAATTTATACTTAAAAACATATTTTTTACCATTCCTTGAATCTAAAACATCATACTTGTTATTATTTAGCTCTAAATCTCAATTATCAATTTCTGAAATTAGATCAGATTTAAATATAATTAATGAAGATATTTTGTACAGCAGAAAGCTATTTTTCTTAACTTTTAATTCTCTAAGTCCTGATAACCACAAAATAGTAAATATAAATTTAAAAAATACTTATTTGGACACTGCAAAGCATTCAAAATACTTAATAGAGAATATCGACAATCTTGAACTAAAATAAAACCTCTAAAAAGTCAATTCAACTGACCCTCCCCTATGGGTTGGGTAGCTGATTTTGGATGTTAGAAAAGTATATTAAAAGGAGAGACGAATGGAGATTGCTCCAAATATTAACAACATGATGTTGTTTGTTTTACTAGTTTTTCCTGGTCTAATATCTATGCACATTTATCGACTCTTTATGCCTGCAAAGGATATAGATTGGAAAAATTCTGTTGTTGAAGCATTATTTTACAGTTCCATAAATTTTGGTTTATGCCTACCTATATTGATTCCAATTAATAGAGGCACATTTATCAACCTTTATCCAGTTTGGTATTCAATTCTTTTTATTTCCACCATAATTATCTTTCCAATCCTATGGCCTTTTCTTTGGGTGCAAATAATGAAAAACAAGATATTTGCAAAATACTTACAGTTACCATATCCAACGGCATGGGATTATTTCTTTCAAAAAAGAATACCTGTATTTGTGTTAATACATCGTAAAAATGGCAAGAAAATTGGTGGATATTTTGGGACAGATTCATATGCAACTTCTTATCCAAAAGAAGGAGACATTTATATAGAAAAAGTTGTTAAAGTTGATGAGACGGGTAAATTCAAGGGAATTATTACATCTTCGAAAGGCTTATTAGTAAAAAATAATGATTATGAATTAATAGAATTTTTTGAAGACCCTAATTATAAATAAAGGAGAAAAAAAATGTGCAAACCAAAAGATGGCGATTCAAAGACCCCTGAAATAAGGAAAAAAGGTGGATATCAACCAATTACAGAAGGTTACCAGCCTATCGTAGCAGAGAAACCTATAACTTTAATACCTGAAGGTGGTTCAGGTGAAAGTAGTTCAGATAATTCTGGTGCTGGTTCCGATACTACAACTAATAGTGAAGCAAATAATACTTCAAAAGATAAAAAGAAATAATTATTCTAACAAATCAATCTAGTGGAATTTGACTCCGACAAATTCTCTGATTTCGGATGTTGTAGAATTCTGAGGACAATACTTAATATAAGCAAAGATTGAGTCATATTCTATAAATTGACGTGTTCTTAGAGAAGCAGTCTATAGATAGACTCAAACAGAGATAGCGGGTCGGTTAAAACGTTAAGCTGTCCCCTAAATCTAGATAGTTAAATATTGGAGGCTGATTATGGCAGAAAAAGTTGCAAAAGCTGGTGTGAAAAGAGAAGATGGTTTTCTTTACTTTATTGATAAACAAGGTGATGTTTCCAAAGCGAAAATGGTAAGAGGCGGAAAGAAGGGTGGAAAGCCAACTAAGGTTGCGAGAGTTGGAGTCAAAAAAGCTGATGGTTATCTCTATTTTGTGGATAAAGCAGGCGATGTGTCTAGAGCAAAGATGGTAAGGAGAGGAAAACAGTTAAGGAAAGGAAAACATAAAGGGGACGGTAGTGGTGGTGGACGCCCATAATCCTGTGAGGTATGAAAAATGTCAATTAAACGTAGGTTTACAAATGAAGGAGAAGCAGCAAAAGAAATATTTGATGGGTTCAATTCTTGGTCCCAAGGCATATCATCCTACAGTATACAAACTATTTTTGCAATAATTGCAGCGAATTGGGCAGTTTATAAGGAAACATCTGATATTATTTCTAACGAAAATGCAAAATGGTCAGTATTAATTTCAATTGGATTCCTTGGGCTTAATTTATTGTTGACGGGCGCGATGACTTTACTATATAACAAAAGAATAAACTATATAGATGGTGATAAGGATCGATGGGCAAAAGAATTTGAAGCAGCTGAAAAACTAAGTTCCCCCTGGCCTTATAATAATTGTATAAATAATTTAGGATTATTTATTCACATTATTAAAATTGTAATGCCAATAACTGCTGGCATATTGTTTATTTTAAGCGTTTATTGAATCTGTGACCAAAAAGGGGCGGCAGTAAGATAGTTAAGCGAGATTTTGACTATATCTATAAATAGTCAAAATTTTAGAGAAGCAGTCTATAGATACATTATTTCATAAAAAAGGAACTAAGGTGATTGAAAAGAAAACAATATTTGTTTTAGGTGCCGGTGCAAGTATGCCGTATGGCTATCCTTCAGGTGCAGAATTGTTGGATGCTTTAGTAGATAAAAACATTATAAATGTATATCCAATTCTTGATTTAGGTGATGTTAATATTAATGTATTTAGGAAAACTCTGAGATATGCATATCCTTCATCTATAGATTATTTTTTAATGCAAAACAAAGATAATCAGTCTTTCATTAAATATGGCAAGGCAGCGATAATTAGATATTTTCTAAAAAAAGAGTACAGAGATGCCGGGACAAAAATCGGCGGAATTGAAGAATTGTCTTTACCAAGAAATAAGGATAATAAAGATGAAAATAAAAAATGGTACGGATATTTTTTTAACAATATATTGGCAATGAAATCTTTCAAGGATTTGTTTAAAAACAATGTAACAATTGTAACTTTTAATTATGATAGATCTTTTGAGTGTTTTACTTATAATCATCTTAAGAATACATATGGAGCATCAGATTTTGACATATATTTATTTTTTAAGCACATAAACTATTCTCATGTATATGGATGTATAGCTCCAATTTTTTATGTTGGAAATGAACCATACTATGATTTTAGTGGAGATTTTAAAGAAGAAGATGACTTAAGGTTTATTTTTAATAATGATACGCATGCTTGGCAATATGGAAAAGTTTCGGATGACACGCTAAAAAATTACTCAAGCGAAGCAGATAGATTATTATTGAATAGAATTAAGGTTATTGGAGAAGAAAGAGATTCAAAGACTCCAGTATTGTCGGAGGAAATTTTAACAGATGCACAATACCTATGTTTTTTAGGGTTTGCTTATGATGAAACAAACATGGACAGACTGAATTTAAAATTATTAAATTTAAAATGTCATGTTTCTGGAACTATTCTTGATATCCCTATTCATAAATTAGAGTATATTGCAAAATATTTTCTGAAAAATGGGAAGAAGAATAAACGATCAGAACATTTTTACTATCTTATTAATGAAAAACGATTGGATTTAATAAAAGAAGATGATATTATCTCTTATTTTAAGTATAGATTTTATCCTATTATGGATGATCCAAATTCCATACTTTAAACGAATGCGACAATATCTATATTTTGTCAAAATCTTAAAAAAGCAGTCTGTAAATGTATTATTTTACAAATAACTCTTGCTTTGGGCTATATTAATAAGTATAATGTGTCCGAATTAGCAAGCATAAAGTGTCCGACATTTGTCCGATGTCATAGCAAAATAACGGTTATTTTTGAGTTTTCAGGAGTTGTCATAAGTTTCCAATTATTGCGGCCTTTTAGCTGTTTGTCGACGTAAATATAATACCCATAAAAACATTCTCGCAAAATGCCGATGTAGCTCAGTGGTAGAGCAACCGCCTTGTAAGCGGTAGGTCGGAGGTTCAAATCCTCTCGTCGGCTAATATTTATTATATCCTATCATTTTTTCAACCCTTTCCTTGTTTCCTGCCCCAGGTATTCCTCCTACGCCCAGCCTTCCCTAAAGCTTCGGTTGACGAGCAAGGCTTCGGAGGATTTCGCAAAAGGCAATTTAATTATTGAATATGTGCTCAACAAATCCTCTCGTCGGCTTTTTTTTACACCAATGAATCAAATATAGTTGAAAAAGCCGTATAAATATTGAAAAAAAAATCAAAAGAAAGCTTTATAAATAAATTTTCTTTCTTATTACGCTAAAACCTATCAAATTTTAAGCCATTCTTACAGATTTTACCAAGCCAAAATTTTATTTATAAATCAATTGACTTTTTTAAATTATTAATATATAATAGCAAATCTATTACGTTAATATTATACGCATATTATGTATAATATAAGACGAATGGCAGAGCGGTCTATTGCATCCGCCACTGAATCTAGGCGGACGGGCTGCCAGCCAGATTTATCCTTATTTTACTTGTTCTTTTTTATTAATTTTTGGACGGATGGCCCTCCTTCGCTTAAAAGCTACGGAGGACTATCATTAAAATATTTAATATCTGTATTCGCTAAAGGGTGGTACGTGTCCATCGTAGCTTTAGCGAAGATGGACGGATGGCAGAGCGGTCTATTGCACCAGACTGTAAATCTGGCGGGCTACGCCCTTCGGTGGTTCAAATCCATCTCCGTCCACTTTTACAGTGAACAGTTACCAATGACCAGTGACCATAACAACAAAGTCATGATTTTCGGTAACTGTTTACTGCTCACTGGTCACTGTAAATGCGGGAGTAGCACAGTGGTAGTGCGCTAGCCTTCCAAGCTAGTTATGCGGGTTCGATTCCCGTCTCCCGCTGATAACTACAGTACAAAGTGCTTAGTTCATAGTAACATCATAAAACTATCTGCTGATGTTATTGCCGAGGTAGCTCAGGGGTAGAGCACTCCCTTGGTAAGGGAGTGGTCGTGGGTTCAATTCCCATCCTCGGCTTATAAAATTATAGAGAGGAAAGTATAAAACGTAATCCGTAACCAGTGACCCAAAACCCGCCCTTGCGGGTTACAGGTTACGAAAAGCGGGTTACGACTTTGGAGGATAGCATGGCAAAAGCAAAATTTGACAGGACAAAACCGCATGTAAACATTGGTACGATCGGGCACGTAGACCACGGCAAAACTACGCTGACAGCAGCGATAACAAAGGTATTGGAAAGCAAGGGGCTGGCAAGCTATATAAG
>JAJAPY010000024.1 GCA_020523885.1 Candidatus Liberimonas magnetica
TTGCTTCGCCTCTGGCTCGCAATGACAAACCTCACTTAACGAAGTAGTGCTATAAATAGACTTAAAATTTGGAAAAGAAGAACAAGTTATGGATAAATTTGAGTTTAAATTGTTTTACGGGAGCATAAATTAATGAAAATATTATTTTTTGGGACACCAGAGATCGCTGAAGTGTATTTAAAAGAGCTTATACAGACACAGGAAGTTGTTGGTATAATTACCAGGCCGGACCGTCCCAGGGACAGGGGGCAAAAACTGGTTTCGCCGCCAGTCAAGATACTTGCAGAGCAGAACAATATTCCTGTTTTTCAGCCTGAAAAATTTAATGATGATATCATTAATAATTTGAAAGTCTTAAATCCTGACGTTGGCGTAGTTGTTTCGTACGGGAAATTGATACCGGAGAATATTTTTTCGGTCCCGAAGATCGGGTGTTTTAATATACATTTTTCTCTTCTTCCAAAATACAGGGGAGCGGCACCTATACAATGGGCTTTGATAAACGGCGAAAAAGAAACAGGGGTAACGACTTTCTGGATTGAAAAAACATTAGATAGCGGCCCAGTACTTGTTCAAAAATCTATTGAAATAAGCCAAGACGATAATTATCTGTCTTTGGCTAAAACGCTTACAGCTTTAGGCGTGGTGGTTTTGCAGGAGAGTTTTGACAAGTTGAAAAAAGGACAGAGCAGGGGCGAGCCGCAGAACGGGACGCCGACTTTTGCTCCGCCTTTGAAAAAGGAGAACGGGAAAATAGACTGGTCAAAACCGGCGGATGTTATCTTTAACCTCATAAGAGGCACTACCCCCTGGCCCGGGGCATATAGTGAGATAAAAGAAGGAAATCTAAAGGGTAAAATATTAAAGATCATTAAAGCCCACGCGGTGCAGGGCGCAAAATACGAGACAGAAACTTCTCCGGGGCAGATAGTTGAGATAGTTAAGAACGCAGGTTTCATCGTCCGCTGCGGGGAGGGGTTTTTAATGATAGAAGAAGTGCACCTTGAAAACAAAAAACAGTCTTCAGCCTGGAGCTTTTTGCAAGGGAGCCATTTTAATAGCGGCGATAAAATCTTTTAAATAATGAATATTAATATATACAACACTAAATGGCTTAGAAGGTTGTTTCTTGTTCTTATTGGAATAATTGCAGGTTTTGTCCTATTATGGGGACTTGTTTCACAAAGGCGGTTAAATCGCGGCATATTTTATAATGTTGAAAAAGTGCAGTATATAAATACATCTAAAATTACAAAAGAAGGGCTGGCCAGGGAAGAAGAGAAAATAGTAAACGGTAAAAGGATTTATAAATATGTTTATTTAGAAGATAAATTTGAAAGAAGAATCACCCCTGTCGATAATCCTGATAAAAGAGATACTGCCTTTTTATTCTTTGCCGATTCTTATATGTTAGGCCAGGGAGTTAAAGATAATGAGACATTGCCCTTTTATCTGTCTCAGCTGGTCCCGAATTGTAAACCGTATAATTACGGCTGTCCCGGGTACGGCCCGCACAACATGTTGTCAAGACTTGAGGGTAAAGGGATAGTCAATGAGATAGATAAGAGCAAAAAATATGTATGTATATATTTATTTATCCCTGCTCATATAAACAGAGTCATTGGCTCGGTCAGCTCACGGAAAAGAGTTCCATATTATTATATTAATAAAAAAGGTATACTTGAAAGAGACGGTGATTTTGTTTCAGGCAGACCTTTGTTGACACAGGCCTATGAGATTTTAGGAGGCAGTAAATTTGGCCGGTTTATTTTAAACGGCCATGATTTTCCTAAGATCAATGAAAGCCATATAAGGTTAACTTGCAGGATAATAGAAGAATCAAGAAATTGTTTTAAAGAGAAATTCGGAAGCGATGATTTTATTGTATTATTTTGGCCGGACAGCGGCCCGGGATATATGAGTAAATTGATCCCATACCTGAAAGCTGCAGGGGTAAAATATCTTGATTATCATGGACTGGAAGATTTTTATAAAGAGGGCTATAAGATCCCGCACGATAACCATCCGAACAAATTAGCATACGAGCAGATGGCTAAAACAGTGTCAAAAGACCTTGAAGCGATCCTGAAGAATTAATTTCTCGCAGAGCGGGAGAGGGTAAGTTCCGCCCCAGAGGCGGAACGCGACATACATGAATGAGGAAGTTGACAACATAGAAGGGTTCAGAGAGAATAAGAAGTTTATCTTCTTATTCGAACGCAGAAGGGAAACTTAGTTTCCCTCTGGGAGCGTTCCTGCGAGCAGTTTCCGATTGAGCAGGAACAAGCCCGATCCCGCAGAGCGGGAGAGGGTAAGTTCCGCCCCAGAGGCGGAACGCGACATACATGAATGAGGAAGTTGACAACATAGAAGGGTTCAGAGAGAATAAGAAGTTTATCTTCTTATTCGAACGCAGAAGGGAAACTTAGTTTCCCTCTGGGAGCGTTCCTGCGAGCAGTTTCCGATTGAGCAGGAACAAGCCCGATCCCGCAGAGCGGGAGAGGGTAAGTTCCGCCCCAGAGGCGGAACGCGACATACATGAATGAGGAAGTTGACAACATAGAAGGGTTCAGAGAGAATAAGAAGTTTATCTTCTTATTCGAACGCAGAAGGGAAACTTAGTTTCCCTCTGGGAGCGTTCCTGCGAGCAGTTTCCGATTGAGCAGGAACAAGCCCGATCCCGCAGAGCGGGAGAGGGTAAGTTCCGCCCCAGAGGCGGAACGCGACATAAGGGAGAAATAATGAAAGTAGGAATAGTCGGGCTTGAAGGGGCAGGCAAAAAAAGCCTGTTTTCGCTTTTAACAGGAAAAGATATCGAAGCGCATGTGCAGGTAAAGGAGGAAATAGGCGTGGTAAGTGTACCTGATGAACGGATAGATTTTCTTGCCGGAATGTTTGCCAGCAAGAAAAAGGTTTATTCACAGATAGAATTCCATCTCATCCCGTCGGTCAAGAAAGATTCGCAGGAAACAAAGAAAATGCTTGTTGAAACGAAATTTATGGATATGATAGCCATCGTGGCCCGTCAGTTTTCCGATGAGAATGTTTATCATCCTTTAGGCAATGTGGATTTCCAAAGAGATTACTTTACATTGAAGAACGAACTGCTTCTGGCGGACCTGATGCTTGTCGAGACCAGGCTTGATAATATAGCCAAGCAGCTGAAAGCAAAAAGCGATACCGTGGTCTTAAAAGAAAAGGAGGTCATCGAAAAGCTAAAAACAGTCCTTGAACAAGGCAATTATTTATCTTCCCTGAAACTCACCGATGAAGAAGGAAAGATAATCAAAAGCTTGAATTTTTTAACGTTTAAACCTGTTTTTGTAATAATTAATTGCGATGAGGACAAGGTGAACACAGCATTTAACCTGCCGGACGGAGCAAAAAGCCTGAATGTATCGGTTAAGATAGAACGTGAGATACAAGGCCTTGCGGAAAACGAAAAGAAGGAATTCCTTGACACTTTAGCCTTGACCGATACTTCCATAAATCGTCTGATAAAATTCGCCTATAGCTACGGGGAACTTATCTCGTTTATCACGGCAGGGCCTAAAGATTCCCACTCCTGGACCATAAGGAACGGGACCAACGCCCATAATGCCGCAGGGGCCATACATTCGGATATAGAAAAAGGCTTCATTAGGGCCGAGGTTGTTTCCTTTGAAGATTTAAAACGTGCCGGCTCCGAAGCCGAGGCAAAAAAACTCGGTGTCTACAGGCTGGAAGGAAAAGAATACATTGTTAAAGACGGCGATATCATAGTCTTCAGGTTCAATGTTTAAAGACAGTGATAAGGGGTAAGAGGAAATACAAATAACGAACTTGTCAATTTAAGAAGGAGCGATATCGTGACTAAAAAACCTATTATTAAATACCAAATCAAAAACCATAATAGAGCATGGAACCCGCTGTTTAAAGACAAGAAAAGCTGGCTTTTCGGTTTTTTTAAGCCGAAGACAAGGTCTATCAAAGATTATGACTATCTTGAACTGCACAAATATCCGGAGCTGTTCATTTTACTTGAAGGCAGGATAGTTATGACTTTTAAAAAGATCGAAAACTCTCCTATAGAAAAGCTGGAACTTAAAAAAGGCGAAGTTGTGATATTTAACTGCTGGCACAACGGCTATGCACTTGAAAAAGGAAGCACTGCTTTGGTCATAGAACGCCCCAAAAATCCCACTAAACATCTTAATATCTAAACCTTCACGGAGCTTATCGTTGAAAAAAATATTTTCAGGACTGTTTGCCGGCGGGAAAGCTTATTTTGTTCTTGAAAATCACGATGCATACAAGAACACATTGGTAATTGCCGGGGAAGACGAAATTAACCTGTGGTTCAATAACCTTACGGCGCTCGGCAAATTTTACTACAATCCGAAGATATATTCATTTTTGACAACTGACAACTTTAACCGGATAGAAACCTTAAATAACCTTAAAAACTCTTCCTCGTCAATAATACTTGCGACCGAAAGCTCGGTCAAAGAAAAAACATTTTCAGCCGGTTCATTTCAAAAAAATATATTAAAACTCTCAAGCGAAAGCCGGTTTAACCTGGAAAATCTGACTAAGAATCTTATTGATTTCGGGTTTACCCATGACGAGTTCGTAGAAGAAAAAGGCCAGTTCTCAAGGCGCGGGGAGATACTCGATGTATGGCCTGTCGACCAGAACGTGCCGTGGCGCCTCGTATTTAATAATGACACCCTTGAATCCATCCGCAGTTTTGATGTGGACAGCCAGCGCTCAAGCCGGTTTTTTAATAAAATAGAGATCCTTCCTGTAAAAGAAATCCCTGAAGGTTACTTAAGCGAATATCTTTCAGAAGAGACAAAAGTATATTTTGATATTAAACCCGACCCGGAGCTTGAAAAGATATTTGAAGGTTATGATTGTTTTATAAATGAGCCTCTGAGTAAAGATGCCGAAGATGCAGGTTTTAAAGCCCTGTTGAAATATGAGGGAAAGATACCTTTGTTCATTGACGAGTTTAAAAAGTTCGCAGGCTCGGGATACAAAACCGCTATTTTCTGTCCGCATCAAGGCGAAAAAGAAAGGATCGAAGAGATACTTTTTGAGAATAAGCTGTTAGATTTTGTTTCTGAAATAAATATCGGGCCGTTGGAAGAAGGTTTTTATTCGGATAAGAGGCGGCTGGCGGTTTTTAGCAGCCAGGAGATCTTGTACAAGAGAAAGCCGGTCAGTTTCCCGAAATTTAAGACAGGAAGAAGGCTTGAAGGGTTATGGGAGATATCAAGCGGCGATTACGTTGTGCATGAAAGGTACGGCATAGGCCGTTACCTGGGGCTAAAGAAGATAGCAAGGGGCCAGCAGGAGCAGGAATACCTGTGCATCGAATATAAAGGCGGGGATAAGCTTTACATACCTATTTACGATTTTAAGGTCGTGCAGAAATATGTGGGGCTTGAAGGGTACAGGCCGAAACTTCATTCGCTCGATACCGTAGCCTGGGAAAGGGCAAAACAGAGAGCAAAAGAAAGTGCGATCGAACTTGCCCAGGACCTCTTAAAGCTATATGCCGAACGCCAGAAAAGCGAAGGTGTCGCATACCCGAGAGATATCCCGTGGGAAATGGAATTAAGCGATTCGTTCCCGTATTCGGAAACCGAGGACCAGCTCAAAGCCATAGAGGAAGTCAAGGCTGACCTGTCAAAATCTCAGCCTATGGAAAGGCTTGTCTGCGGCGATGTCGGTTACGGGAAAACCGAGGTCGCGATCCGTGCGGCATTTAAAGTTGTCCTGTCTTCAAAACAAGTAGCAGTGCTTGTGCCTACGACCGTCCTTGCGGAACAGCATTTCCAGACCTTCACCCAGAGGCTGTCTCCGTTCCCGGTAAAAATAGAGGTGTTGAGCAGGTTCCAGTCAAAGCTTGAGCAGACAAAAGCGATAGAGAACATCAAAGCAGGCTCGGTGGATATAGTCATAGGCACGCACAGGCTCCTGCAGAAAGATATAGAGTTCCATGACCTGGGGCTCCTTATAATAGATGAAGAACACCGCTTCGGCGTCAAGCAAAAAGAGAAAATAAAGTCTATGAAAAAAAACGTAGACGTGCTCCTTCTTTCAGCTACGCCGATACCCAGGACGCTTTCTCTTGCGCTTTCAAATATCAGGGACCTTTCTGTCATCGAGACGCCGCCGTACGGAAGGCTTCCCATAGAAACGCACCTCGGTCATTATGACGAAAAGCTAATCCAAAAAATAATAAGGGCAGAACTCTCCCGCGGAGGTCAGGTTTTTTATGTGCATAACAGGGTCGAAACGATACTTACTAAAGCCGAACAGATAAAAAAACTTATACCTGAATCTAAGCTTGGCATTGTTCATGGACAGCTTTCTGGCCCGGAGATAGAAAAAGCGATGTGGCGGTTCCTCCATAAAGAAATAGATGTGCTGTTGGCTACCACTATAATCGAGTCAGGCCTAGACATACCTTCAGTAAACACCATGATAGTTGAAGATGCGGAAAATTTCGGCTTATCCCAGCTTTACCAGTTAAGAGGAAGGATAGGCAGGTCCAGCCAAAAAGCCTATTGTTATTTATTTTCGAGTTCCTCTTCTTTGACGGAAGATGCACGCAAGAGGCTTGAGGCCCTAAATGAATTGAGCGAGCTTGGCTCAGGGTTCAGGCTGGCCTTAAGGGACCTGGAGATCCGAGGCGGAGGAAATGTCCTTGGGGCAGAGCAGCACGGTTTTGTAAGAGAGGTCGGTTTTGAGCTGTATTCAAGACTGATTGCCGAAGCCAGCCGCAACCTTAAGGGCGAGGTCGCTTTGCCTAAAGAAAACGAAGAATCCAAAACAGTAGTCGATTTCGATATCCCGGCCTATATCCCGGAAAGCTATATAGCCTCGGATGATCTAAGGATAATATTTTATAGAAGACTTGTGAATGCAGGCTCAAATGAAGACCTGTCCGGAATAAGGGAAGAGTTCCTAGACCGTTTCGGGAAGCTCCCCGTGCCCCTTGAGAACCTTTTCAGGCTTACGGGCCTCCGTTTAACAGCGCAAAAAAGCAATGTCAAAAGCATTATAGAAAAAGAAAAGTTTTACGAGATATATTTTCTTGAAGATATAAGCGTTAAGCCTGAGAACATAGTACAACTTGCACAGGACTATAAGGATATCCTGGAATTCATACGCGGGGAATCTAAAGGCATCCGCCTGATAAAAAAACTGATCCGGGCTGAACCTGTTGACTACCTGAAAGCTTTCTTGTCAAACCTTCACAAATATGTTAAAATTAACCAAAAATGAGAGAGCCGGCCCAGTTTATGAAAACAACGATCTATTATTTTACAGGTACGGGTAACTCCTTAAAAGTTGCGCGAGATATAGCCGGAGGGCTTGGCGAAACAGAGCTTATACCCATAGCTAAAGCAATAAAAAATGATGTAAAACCCTCAGCCGACAGGATAGGTTTAATTTTTCCGGTTTACGTATGGGGTGTACCGGTAATTGTAACTAATTTTGTCAAGAAACTGGAAGCAACCGACAAATACTTTTTTTCCGTGGTTACTTACGGCGGTATGCCTGCATCTACGGTCAACCAGCTAAAAAACCTTCTAAGAGGCCGGAACATCAAGCTGTCTGCAGGTTTCGGCGTGAAAATGCCGGGAAACTATGTGCCTCTCTATGGGGCGTATCCGGAAAAAACCTGCAATGAATTATATGATAAAGAAAAAAATAAGATAAAAGAAATAATTGAATATATTAAAGCCGGCAGGGAAGGCAGGTGTGAAGATAATTCATTTATCGTTAACTGGATTTTTTCAGGGATAATATATAATTTAAGCGTATCTAAGATGCATGAAGCAAGTAAGAAATTCTGGGTAAAGGACACCTGTACTAAATGCGGGCTGTGTGAAAAAATATGCCCTGTGAAAAATATTAGACTTGACCAAGGCAAGCCCGTTTGGGATAAGCGGTGCGAGCAGTGCCTGGCTTGTATTCAATGGTGCCCTGTAGAAGCTATTCAGTTCGGGAAATCAACTGAAACAAGGAAAAGGTACCGCCATCCGGAAATAAAGGTGGAAGATTTATTTATATAAAATGGTTATTGATAAAAAGTTTATGTTATATCTTTTTTAAAATAATAGCACTGTAAGGAGACTAAATGAAACCGTACGCTAAACTGACCTTATTATTTCTTGTTTTTGTATTTCAAGCTCCATTTACTTTTGCAAGCGGTATTTTTACAACACCTGGCACCAGGGCCTGTTCCCTGGGTGCTGCGTATATAGGAATTGCCGATGATATTACTGCTATTTATTGGAACCCTGCAGGGTTAAGTCAATTACAAGGGAAAGCTTTTGAAGTATCGGCTCTTTTTGCAGACACTCAGGCGAAGAGCAACAAATCTCTTTCAAATGTTGCAAGCCCTAATCCTTACGACGGAGATTTTCCGATTAAGAACCTATATGATAGTCTCGGAGGCGAACCGAACGAATACAACTCAAAAGAATTAAAGCTAAAGGCTATAGTCCCGTTTATTGGAGGTTATACAAGAGTAAAGGATATTACTATCGCTGCCGGTGTTTATGCCTTAGGTGGAGGCGGAGGCAACTGGGAAAGTACCGTTAACGGAAGTTTGTCTGCGAATGATACAATAACTGCGTCAGCAGAACGCCAGAAAGCGTTCGTCCTAGCCAATATATCAGCTTCAAAAGAGGTCAATGAAAAACTTTTTATTGGTGTAGGGATAGACACAGTGGGAATGATAGACCACCTGAAAATTTCCAAAGAGTATACAAAAAGCGCTTCATCGCCGTTAGCCAGTTACCTGGCTATGATCGAACAGCAAAGTACAGGTTCAAATTATCAAATTGTCTTTGGCGGCATGTACAAACCGACAGGAAAGGTCAGATTGGGGTTAGTGTTCAGGAGCGGCACGGTAATTCAATTAAGCGGAAAAGCAAGGACAGTTACTAAAGGTATTTCTGCCATAACAAGCGGAGCTGTGCCTGATCTTGATTTTGATACAAACTACAGGCAAAACTATACCTTCCCCATGACATACGGTCTAGGTGTATCGTATGAACCAAAAAACTCCCTTCTTTTTGCTTTTTCCGTTGAACAGAATAAATATTCAACCTTAAGGAATGCTGTTACTTTTGACAATGAGCTTGCAGGTATTTTTACTAATTCAAATACTGATATGCAGTGGAAGGACACTTATCAGGTCCATTTCGGGACCGAGTACCGTCTTAATGAAAAGTGGGCTTTGCGTGCAGGGGTTCAAAATGACCCGTCTCCGGTAAACAATGATTACAGGACACTCCTTGATACGAATCAATATGAGAGAATATATATTACCTTGGGCGCAGGCTATAAAATAAAATCAATGACAATAGACTGCTTTGTATCTTCAAACTATTCAAATAATATAACAAGAAATACAAAAGAGTATGAGTTTAATTCCAATTCGGTGCGTTTGGCATTTGGATATAAATTATAAAAGGTAAGAAGTGGACGATAGAAGAAAAACATTTTACCGTCTACCGCACCCCTCTGGGGTAGGGAGGTTTTTATGAACACCTTTAAAACATTTATTTTAATGTTAGCTCTAACGGCCTTGTTGATGTTTATCGGATACAGCTTATCGGGCCAGAACGGGATGGTAACAGCGCTTATTTTCGCAGGGGTAATGAATATGGCATCTTACTGGTTCTCAGATAAGCTGGTCCTGGCCATGTACGGTGCAAAGGAAATAAAAGAAAATGAAATGCCGGAGATATATTCTATAGTACAAAGGCTTGTCATGAAATCCGGTATACCCATGCCGAAGCTTTACATCATCAACAGCCCTGCCCCCAATGCCTTTGCCACAGGAAGAAACCCCGAGCATGCGGCTGTCGCAGTTACAAAAAGTATAGTAGAGCTCTTGAACGACGAAGAACTCGAAGGCGTAATAGCCCATGAGCTTTCGCATGTAAAGAACAGGGATATCCTTATAGCATCTATCGCCGCAACAGTTGCAGGTGCGATATTCATGCTTGCACGTATGGCGCAGTTCGCAGCCATGTTCGGCGGCTCAAGGGACAATGATAACAGGAACGGAGGAGCGCTTGGAGCGATCGTTATTGCGATAATCGCTCCTCTGGCCGCCATGGTGATACAGATGGCTATTTCCCGTTCCCGTGAATACGAAGCAGACGCCTCAGGCGCAAAACTCTGCGGTAAACCGCTCGCCCTGGCGAGCGCGCTAAAGAAACTGGTAGACAACGTAAAACACTCGCGGGCTGAAATAGGAAGCCCCACTACCGCACATATGTTCATAGTAAATCCCCTGAAAGGTAAATCATTGCTGACTCTCTTTTCTACTCATCCGTCCCTGGAAGACAGGGTTGACAGGCTTGAAAAGATGGCACAGGAAATGAGCAGCTATAAAGTCCCGAAAGTAATTTATTGAGATTGTTAAATAACCCCAATCTCTGATTACACTGATTTTCAAATGATTAGACAGATTAATACTTGCAGCATGATATCCCCCGATACAAATCGGGGGTTTTCTCTATAGAGCGACAAAAGACTTTATTAAAATATTATGATGAAAAAACATTTTCTTGATCTCAAACCTAAAGAAATAAAAGAATATATACAAAAGTGCGGCCACGGCTCCTACAGGCTGGCTCAGGTGCTTGAGTGGGCCTACAAGAAAAAAGTTGATGATTTTCATAGTTTTTCAAACCTTCCCAAGGACTTGAGGAATAGGCTTGACAGTGATTTTGCCTTGAGGGTATTCAAGATAAAAAATAAAAGCACTTCCGGGCTTGACGGTACGATAAGGTATAATTTTTTGACGCGGGACGGGAATACCGTGCCCGCTGTTTTATTGCCGCAGAGGGAAAGGAACGTGGTTTGCATCTCGACGCAGATCGGCTGCGTTATAGGGTGCAAGTTCTGTAATTCAGGAAAAAAAAGGTTCGTAAGGAACCTGACCCGGGGAGAGATATTAGAACAAGCGCTTGACGTCGAAAAAGACCTGTCCATAAAAACCGACGGCATTTTATTTATGGGTATGGGCGAGCCTCTGCTTAATTTTGACAATATTGTAAACGCCATAAAAACCATGACTGACCCGGAACAGATGGGTATAGGAAGGCGGCATATAACGGTCTCTACAGTAGGGTTTATAGAAGAGATAAGGAAGTTAAGGCAGGAAAAGCTGGGTATCAGGCTTGCCGTATCCCTTCATGCCCCTGATGACGAGATTCGCGGCAGGTTTATCCCGGGGGTAGTGCCGTATTCTATAGAAGAAATATTAAAAGAAGGCATAGCGTATTCCCGCAGCAATAACTCCCGTTTAACCATAGAGTACGTGCTTATAGCTAACGAAAACGATACTTTACTTTCTGCAAAAAAAATTGTTAAATTAATAAAAAAACATTCAGATAGAGATGATAAGATACAAATAAATCTGATACCTTATAATCAAACCGGCAAAGATAAATTATTGTGCCCGAGCAAAGAGAAGATAGAGAGTTTCAGAAGTTTCCTTATAAAGAGCAAGATCCTTGCCATAGTAAGAGAACCCAGAGGCCTTGACATCGGTTCTGCCTGCGGCCAATTGGGGGTATAAATTTTTACAAAGTTATTGTAGAATTTGCAATAAATAAGGAAGATTTATGAAAAAGATAGGATTAGCATTAGGCGGGGGCGGAGCACGGGGGCTGGCGCATATCGGGGTTCTGAAGGTTCTTGAAAACGCTAAAATCCCTATTCATTCCATTGCAGGGACATCTATGGGAGCTATACTCGGAGCATGTTATGCCGTTGAGCCTGATGCCTCCAAGCTTGAAAAACGCGTGAGGGATATACTTTCAGGCCCTTCCTTTACGAAACTGCAGATCGAGACCTTGAGGTCAGACTCAAAAGGAAAGCACAGTTTCATAGAAAGAGCAAAGTCACTTTTTATGAACGGGTATATACATTTAGTTGAAGAGACAAAACCTTCGTTCTTTACAATCGAAAGGCTTGAAGAAATAGTCTGCGGGCTTTTGCCTGATATAGATATATCCCGGACAAAAATACCTTTTGCCTGTGTGGTTACGGACCTTTCAAACGGGACAGCCAAAACATTTACCAAAGGCTCGCTAAGGGAGTGCGTAATAGCATCGTCTTCAATTGCCGGGGTTTTTCCTCCTGTAGTGATAGAAGGGGTCTACTATAATGACGGCGGCTATGCCGGCTCAGTGCCGGTAAATGCCGTGAAAGAACTGGGTGTTGATTATGTTATAGCCTGCGACGTAAAAAGTAAAGTGCTTAAATTTGACAAGTTTTCTAAAGCTAAAGACATTATTTCAAGGTCGGAATATATAACCGGTTCTATTTTAAACGAGTGTATAATTGCAGAAGCTGACCTGGTAATTTCTCCAGGTGTAAAACATATAAACTGGACAGGGTTCAATAAAATCGATTTTATGATAAAAAAAGGGGAACAGGCGGCATTGTTTAAAATAATAGAAATAAAGGCAGTTTTAGAGTATAAAAACATCATTGACCGTATAAAGAAGCTATTTTCGTAAAATATTTAACGTCTCATCGAACCCCTCAAATTGATGAACAGCAAAACCTTCGGCATCCTTCTTATTTTCTTGGCGGTCTTCTTTAACTTCTATTTCCGTTACCCGTTCCTGAACATTCCTCTTGAAAGAGACGAGGGCGAATATGCCTATATCGCTGATGTGATCGAAGACGGCGGTCTGCCGTACCGTGATGCTTTTGACCAGAAGCCGCCCGGTATATTTTATTTATACTACCTTGTATTTTTGATATTCGGAAAAAAAGTAATAGCCTTACGGCTTTTTGCGGCTTTTTATAATTTAATATCTGTTTACTTCGTTTATAAAATAGGGAAGCTGCTAAAGGGCAAAGACCTCGGGTTTGTGGCAGCTTTGATATTTTCTTTGACCAGCTCGGAGAGGAGGCTGCTCGGTTTTAGCGCCAATACGGAAGTTTTTATGCTGGCGCCTATAATCGCAGGGACTTATTTCGCTTTGGCCTATCTAGCATCAAAAAAAATGGCCGCTCTGATTATTTCCGGAGCCCTCTTCGGCGTTTCTGTAATGTTCAAACAGCCCGCATTCCTTAATTTTTTCTGCATGTTCTTTTTTATCGCGTATTACGGGATCAAAGAAAAGGAAAGTGTTACCCGGTATCTTAAGGCATGCCTTGCGATGGCAGCAGCTTTTGCAGTGCCTATTTTGCTAAGCGCGCTGTATTTTGCCGGTTCAGGCGCATTTGACGATTTTAAATACCAGGTCTTATTGCATAACGTGGCTTATATAGGCTGGGCTATCCCGAAAGGTCATGGCATGAAAAATCTTTTAGACACTCTAAGTTTTCTTTCACAGAGTCAGGCTGTCTTATGGGCGCTTCTTTTTTTCGGGATGATAGTGATAATTTTTGAGCGCAGGGCAAAATATTTCGAATTTATCATCTTCTGGTTTTTGTTTTCTTTTCTTGCGGTAAGCCTTGGAAAAAGGTTTACTCTTCATTATTTTGAGCAGTTAATGCCTCCTTTGGCGCTTATTTCTGGTATGGGATTAATAGGCTTAACTACTTTTCTCAACAGGAACAAAGTGCCAAAGCTCGGTTTTTCTGTTTTTATGGTGTTTCTATTGGTTCTCTTACTGCCTTATAAGGCCAATAGAGCATACTCCGATTACAGCAAGCAGGAACTTACGTCTGCTATCTACAGCGGTAACCCGTTTAACGAAGACGTGAAAGCAGCAGAATTCATAAAACAAAACTCCGATATTAAAGACAAAGTATTCGTAGCTGGTTCAGAGCCGCAGATTTTGTTCTACGCAGACCGAAAAAGCGCGTCCAGGTACATTTTCTTCTACCCTTTGACAGGCGGGTATGCTGATTCACTGGATAAACAAAAAGAAGTCATAGGGGAATTGAACAAAGAATTGCCCAGGTATATAGTTTATTCAAATTATCTGCTTTCGCTCGGGATAACGCCGAAATGCCCGAGATACATATTTGAAGAGCTTGATAAAATACTACAAAACTATACCCTGATTGCATTAGTAGACCCCAAACAACCTAGTATTGTATGTTCCGGCAAGGAACTTGAAAGGTTGTTTGAGGAAGAAAAGAATATGTTCTATAAAGAGCGGCTTTTTATTTACGAAAAGAAAATTAGCACTACTTCGTTAAGTCGAATATCATACGACACTCTTTCTTCTTCGGTGTCTTTGCGAGGAGCGAAGCGACGTGGCAATCTCCAAAACGTCGAGATTGCTTCGCCTCTGGCTCGCAATGACAAACCTCACTTAACGGTAGTGTTAGGGGGCACTGAAAAATACATTGCCCCCCAGGACCATTCGATTTTACTTATGGTGCTGAGTAAAGTCGAAGCATTACAGTGATTACCTTGCAGATTCCAATGATTAAATCAACGTAACCACAAATTAGAAGATGAAAATAACACTTTTCTTATTGGTTGTTGCGATCTATGTTATTTCAAGCCCGCCGGCCCTGATGACAGGCGACGGGGGGGAGTTCATAACAAGCGCGTGCACCTTGGGCATATCCCACCCGCCGGGTTTTCCGCTTTATTGTTTGTTAGGTAAATTGTTCAGCCTTATCCCGGCCTCAAATTCAGCCTGGCGCATCACTTTCAGTTCAGTAATATTTTCCGCACTGAATTCTGTCCTTTTGTTCATCCTGGTATTTAAACTTACGAAGAATACCTGGGTGTCATTTTTTGGCGGGATTATTTATGCGGTAAATGCTACAGTGTGGTCTCAGGCTCTGGTAGCAAAAGTCTACCCGTTAAACGCTTTCATGATAATAGCGTGCCTGATATTCCTGCTAAAATGGCAAAGGGACGGCGATAACAGGTATTTTTACCTGTTCGGGCTCTTGTTCGGCATTTCTCTTGCCAACCACTACCCGTTAATGGCCGTTGCCTCACCTGCCTACCTTGTCTTAATACTGTTAAACTATAGGTCATTGACTTTAAAGGATATGGCCATTTCAACAGGTTTTTTTATATCCGGGCTTTTTATTTATGCTTACCTGCCTATACGCTCAGCCATGAGCCCGCCGAATAACTGGGGAAACCCGCACAATCTAAGTAATTTTTTAAGCCACGTCATAAGAAAACAGTATAAGGTGCTTGAACTGGGCCAGGCTGTCGCTTTTAATGAAAAAGCCAAATTCATCGCGAATTATTTTTATGAGTTATACAGGCAATTCAATTTATTTATTATACCTGCCGTGATCGGACTTTGGGTTTCATTTAAAAATGATAAAAGATCGTTCCTGTCTTTTGTTCTGTTGTTTTTAACTAACAGCATTATGCTTACATACGTTCTGCAGTTTAGTTTTAATCCTGAAAGATTAACGATAGTAAAGGTTTACTACATACCTTCTTATATAGCATTTGTTGTTTTTTTAAGCATCGGTTTAAACTATATTTATGGCTTGTTTTCGAGCAAGCTATCAAGAATACTTATAACAGTACTTGTGCTGTGTGCAGTTATTTACGATTTTTCATTCAGCTGCCAGTACAACCACAACAGGAACAATTTTGTAGCGTATGATTACGGGAAAAACATACTTTCATTTTTGAAAAAGGGTTCTACTCTTTTTATAGCAAAAGCCGGGGACGAGTCCCTGTTTTCAGCCCTTTACATGCAAAAAGTAATGAGAAAAAGGCAGGACTTGAATATCATCGACTGCTGGGGCAATGTCTTTGTGAATGTTTACGGCGATGATTTTCCTTTTATGCCGGACAAGGAAGAATGGCAGGAGCGAAGGAATGCCGTTGAAGGAAACATCATTAAAAATACAGTGGACCCGGTTTACTATCTGACTTTTGAGCCGGACTGTGTCGCTCAATCGTTGAATTTAAAAAGGAACGGCCTTATATATCAAGTCGCTAAGGCCGGCCAAAACAGCAAGAACCCTGCAGAAAATACAGCTATATGGAAGCTCTATAATTATAGAGGAATGCAATACAGGACGTTCGCTGATTATCAGGAAAGAGAAATAGCCGGATTCTACTATTACATGATGGCTGACGACATTCAAACTAAAAGCACGGGCCAGAGCGATATAACTTTAGAAAAAGCTTTCAACGTATCTTCTGATGTCAGCTGGATCAGGAATAATATAGGTTTAGAATATTACAGGAAAGGTTATTATCAAAATGCAATGGAAAAATATACAGCTTTATTAAAAGACTACAGGGATAACAGCATAGGCTGGTTTAACCTGGGTTTGGTGTATAAGAACATGAATCTGCCGGATAAAGCTCTTGAATGTTTTGAAAATAGCGTTAAATATGCCCCGCAGGACCTGGACGGTTATAAAGAGCTGGCTGACGTCTTTTACCTGCTCGGCAAATTAGATAGAGTCGAAAGAATATTCAGCACCGTATTAAAGAACAATGAGAAGTATGCAAATATGTATTATTCTTCGGGTACTGAGCTTTATAAAAAGGGTGAGTTTATAAAAGCTATAGATGAATGGAAAAAAGCGGCCCTTATCAAACCCGATTACGCCATAATACATTATAACCTTGGAGTTGCTTACCTTGACCTGAAAGATTTCGATAAAGCCAGGGCATCCCTTAACAAATTCCTTTCTTTGGAGCCAAACAGTAATTTAAACAAAAACGTAAGAACTGCCCTTAAAAATATCGCCAATTAAGTTTTTACTGGTTCCAGAAGGTTATATAGATCGAAGTCCCGTTCCTAATTATGTCAAAAACCAAACCGTCATTAATATTCAATGTACTTGTAATTTTTCTCAGGTCTTCAACACTTTGTATCGCTTCCCTGTTAATTCCTTTTAACACATCCCCTTCCTTTAAGCCAAAATCATGTTTTTGTTTTTCATAATTTATTTCAGTTATTACAACGCCTTTTTCATCCTGGCTGATATCGTATTTTTTAGACAATTCAGTACCGATATCCTGAAAGGTCATATTTTCCCATACGAAAGCTTCGTTTTTGCCTGCGGGTTCTTCTTTTTCTGTTAATGCCGCATTTTCCGGCATCTCTGTGATTTTAAAATCAAGGGATATTTTCTTTTTATTCCTTAAAAGAACGACATTAACACTCTGTCCGGGTTTGATATTCCTGACGATACTTTGTAACAGCACGACATTTCCGATTTTATACCTGTTAAATTCTAAAATAATATCGCCGCGCTTGATCCCCGCTTTTTCAGCTCCTGCACCGGTGAAAACCTTGTTTACCAAGACCCCTGATTTTTCCGGAAGCCCGAATTGTTTTGCTATGGCATCATCTACATTCTTTATTTCAACCCCGAGCCAGCTTCGTGTAACTCTGCCTTTTTCTATGAGCTGGGTAAGGATCTCTTTTGCTTTGTTTATCGGGACGGCAAACCCCACGCCGGAAAAAACGCCTGTAGGCGCATAGATGGCAACGTTTATGCCGACAAGCTCGCCTCTTAAGTTTACAAGCGGGCCTCCGGAATTCCCGCGGTTGATAGCTGCATCTGTTTGTATAAGGTTTTCATATCTAATCCCTTCAATATCCAAAGATTGTCTTTTTGCGCTTACGATACCTGCGGTTACGGTCTGCTCCAGGCCGAAAGGCGAGCCTATGGCTATTACCCAATTGCCTACAGCGAGCTTATCCGAATCTCCGAGTTTTGCAGAAATGAATTTATGGTTTGATTTTATTTTAATTATTGCCAGATCGGTAAGAGGATCTTTCCCGATAACCTTTGCATCGTAGGTTGTGTCGGTGCAACAAAAATGTACGCTTATATCATCCGCATTAGCGATTACATGATAGTTTGTAAGTATATAACCTTCAGGGTCTATCACTACACCGCTTCCTCCTGCCTCTAACTTTCTTTCAAGATAACGTTTTTTATGCCTAGACCTGCCTTGCTGCCGGTCCTGGAACTGCTCAAAGAAAAACTCAAACGGGTCTCCGAAATAAAATTCATTTTCCGGTATTTTGACTACCTTTTTTGTAGTCACGCTTACCGTAATAGGCTTGTACTCATCTGCTATGGATGAAAAAACATCCTGAAATGCCGTTGCTGTTTCAAAGGATTTCGGGTCTTGGGTGTAGGCTCTGATGGGGGAGCCGTTTAACAAGAAAATGGTACAAATAATAAGCCGAAAAGGTTTTAACAAATACATTTTATTGCCTCCGATAATCTTGTCTTTGGTTATAAAATATATAAAATTTAATCTTTAATTACAACCCCATTTTATCCAGAAACACTATCTTTTAGCTACTTGTGGGAACTAATAAAAATGCCTTATCCTTTGATAAGGGAGTTGCCATGCCCGCAATTTGTAAGCGGGCATCTAGTGGTGTTGCTAAATATTTTCTTCAATCATTAAGGCAGAAAGCGGTAAATTATTGATTAAAATAGGAATATTATATATAATACCACATGCAAGATTAAAATGTTCTTTAATTTTCCAATTTACATTTTGATATTTGCAGTGTTCTTTGTGTCTCCGTAGCTCAACTGGATAGAGCATCTGCCTTCTAAGCAGAGGGTTACGTGTTCGAGTCACGTCGGAGACGCTATGAGAGTGTCAAAAAAAGGAAATGTGTAATGATAAGAGCGGTTTATTTAAAAAACGGCGATTCTTCCTCCGCTACGGATGTCGCAAAGATAAAAGATATTATTGAATCTAAACCAAACCTGATTTGGATAGATATTATCATTGAAAATAACGATTTTAGTTCGGAAGAACTTTCCCTGCTTACGGACGTTTTCAAGTTTCACGAGCTCTCTATTGAAGACTGCCTTATACCTCAATACCATCCAAAAATTGAAGAATTTGAAAACTATGCCTTTGTGGCATTGCATGGAATAAAGACAAGGGTAAAAGATTTTTCTGATTTTGAGGAGACGATATATGAACTTGATATCTTTATAGGGAAAACATATATTGTAACGGTCCATACAAGCGAAGTTCTGCATATAGAAAGCCTCTATCAAAAAGCAAAATTGAAACCGTTGGTTGAGCTAAAAAACCTGGAAAACTTGCTTTACAGCATATTTCAAAAGATAGTGGCAAGTTATGAATTTAACATACAGAAGATAAGCGAAACAGTAGATATGATTGAAGACAAAGTCCTTGAAAATCCTTCCCAAGAGCTTATATCGAATATACTTGATTTAAAGAAAGAACTTTTAAACCTTAGGAAAATAGGCGAAGCTCAAAGGAATGTTTATGGATTCTTTACAAGGGAAATAAATCCTTTTATATCAAAGAAATCAATTGCTTATTTCAGGGAAATATTGTTTCAGTTTGAAAGGCTGAGCCAGACAATTGCGTCATATAACCAAATAATAAGCAGCATTTTGGAAGTTTATGTTTCTTCAGTTACGCTTAAATTGAATGAAGTCATAAAGTTTTTAACTGTCATTGCAACAATATTTTTGCCGGCCTTGCTTATTACGAGTTATTATGGTATGAATGTAGTCCCGTTCCCTGAACATAAATTGTTCGGTGATGATTTAGTATGGTATTTTGCTTTTTCCCTGATACTTGTATCGACATTACTGATTTATATTTATTTAAAAAGAAAAAAATGGCTTTAGTTCCATAATATTTTATACGTTTTAAGGTGGTTGTAGTTCAGCGGTTAGAACGCCTGACTGTGGCTCAGGAGGCCGCGGGTTCAAATCCCGTCAGCCACCCCAAACTTCTTTTTGAACCGAAATAGCACCTGTTTTCAGACGACAATCGAGAGGTTCTAACCTCTCGATTTTTGTTTTTACCCCTAAATTGTTTTTTTGGATCAAAAAAAATGTATTTTTCAATTCTATCGTCAGTAAATTATCCTTTAGGGACAGGTTCGAACCTAAAAAGGACAGTATAAACTTCTTGTCCTCATCAGACCCCTTAATAAAGAGGTTTTTTGCATCTCTTGCGAAGTCAAAAACCTCAATAGCCTTTTCCAGCCAGTTTTTAGCGCCTTTGCCGTTATTTTGAATTAACTCTTCCAGCTTTATCCTTTCATTCGTTAACTCATCTTTTTTCCTTAAAAACTCTTCTTCAGATATTTCCTTGTTTATTCTCATGTTTAGAAGACTGTCCAGTTTAGTACTACAGCTCGTTAAAGCCTTCTTAAAGCCTTCAATTTGCTTTTCAAGCCCTTTGGTATCCTGTTCATAATAAAGTTTCAGTTCTTCTATGGCCCAATCATGGAATTCCTGCGAGATCTGTATGCTTTCAAGGGTCTCAAGGATTTGTTTTTCAAGTTCAGTATCTTTAATAAACCCTTGAGTGCATTCCGGATTTTTCTTTTTAGTGCAATGGTAGTAAGCATAATGATGAATATTCTTGTTTTTTTGGTGTTTTGTATGTCTTTCTGCGGTTATCATACAACCACATTCCCCGCATCTGATTAGCTGGGTAAATGGAAAAAAGTGTTTTCTTATCCTAGGCTTGATTTTTTTATCCATTGCTTCTTGGACTAAGTCAAATTCTTCCTTGGAAATCATTGGTTCATGATTTCCTTTATATAAGTTGCCAGCAAAATAAAAATGTCCATAATAAAATGGATTCCTAAATACCTCATAAATCTTACTGCGATTTGGTGTTTTGCCAGTAAAAAGAGTTAAATTCCATTTATATACAGCAATGTCATATACTTTTTCTATGGTATAACTCTTCTCAAGTATTAAATCCCACATTTTTCTTACAATTTCAAATCTTTCAGGGTCTTTTATTATGGTTCTGTCTCCTTGGGGTTTATATTTGTCGTTCAGGTATCCTATGGGAGCTCTTCCCGGGTGCCATCCTCTGACAGCTTTACTTAACATTCCTCTTTTGGTATTTGCACTTAAATCCCTTATGAACTGGTTTGCCATCCCAAATTCAACAGCCATCATAAGTACATTATCATTAGGGGAATATACCCTATCATAAGCGTGGATGGATTTTATGATATTTTTTTGCAATAGATCAATTATTAGTCCCCCATCAATAAAATTACGGGCTAATCTGTCCAATTTCCAGCAAAGTATGCCATGTGCCTGGTTTTTGGCTAACAAGGACATCATTTGATTAAAAATTGGCCTTCCTGCAGCTTTTGCTGACATTGATTCTGTAAAAGTGTTAACGATTTCCAGCCCATCTTTTTGGGCTATTTTCAGAAGCTCAGAAATTTGAGACTCAATAGAAGCAACCTGTCTGTCTTCGCTCTCAGATGATTTTCTTGCATATAGAAAGTATTTAATGTTTTCCATAAATTTGTTCCTGGTATTGATTTACTAATAGAATAAATCAATAAAACAGTTTCGTCTACTTTGCTTTGCTATAGTACTTTGAAAACAGCAGTTTGTACAGGTTTAAAAGATTTGAGGCTAAAATAAGAGCTTCTTCATCAGATAATTGTGTCTGGTGTTTCTTAAAATATATTTCTTTAAATTTCTTAATTGATTCAGGAGAAATTTTACTCATTATGCTCTTCTCCGTACATTTTTTAACCACTTCTCAAATGAAGTCCGGTCAAGAATAATAAGCCTATTAATTTTTATAGACTTAATTTTGCCAGAAGCAACCATTTTCCTTATGTAATCTTTTTTTCCTTTACTATTGTAACCTGCAGCACTGGCTGCATTTGCTAATTCGACATATTTCATGTTGAAATTATCAACTTCCCATTTGGGTATTAGTAATTCATGAGTATTGTCGTTACACGGATGAAAGTAATTTGCTTTTATAAAATAATCTAGCCGTTGATATGTCTGAGTTTTCGCTAACCCCCAAAGTGCTCCGATGTCTTCACTGGTATAATAATTGTTTATATTGAGTGCATTACTCTGAACTTCTAATCGTTCATTGTCAAATTGTGTTAATAGATCACTTATTTCATAGCTATTTTTAGAACTTAATAGATTTTTAGTGTTTAGCCATTCAATTAGTTGAAAATATTTAAAATTCATATTTTCTTCCATTTGCGCTTTTTCTTTGTGTTCACGGAAAGGTTCGTGACGAATCTCGGCTTTCATTAATCTTTTTCTGTTATCATTAAAATCACCACTATCATAACGTCGCACCATGCCTAAGGTTTTGTGTCTAGTGATAAGCATTATCTCTTCATAGCTCCATCCTAAATTGAGCAAATAAGTAACTAAGCCTCTTCGACAGCAATGAGTCTTGTTTTTTAAATTGCTTAAACCATTCTCAATCATAAACTTAGAAAAATAGTGTCTATAATTTTCACGAATATAGAAAGGATTTCCTGTGCAAGGGTTTAGGAACAATATGTGGGTTTCACGTTGACTTTTGTCTGAATATATTGGCGAGTCAGAAATATTTAAAAATTTAAGAAGATTATCCCGAGATGATAAAAACAGATTAAGATCATCTTTTATTTCTTCATATTTAATCCATATTATATCTACATGTCCTTCTGGTCTTTGTTTAGCGCCATATATATAAATTGGTACGTAGCCATCACGTATTTCCTTAACCCTTATATCTTCAACTGCGAGATTTATCAGTTCTGAAACTCTTAGAGCCGCTAGAAAGGACAATTTTATTGAAAATTTTGGAAGAATATATCTGTATTTGTTGGGTATATTCAGTTGTTTAAAACTATTTATATCAATATATGTAATTCGGTTATAATCTGTTTTAGAAAGATATCCACCAGCTTTGGTTAAATAGCCAGATTGTTGTGTTTTTATCCTCGCCATAGGATTAACATCAATAATTTCAGCCGCATAAGCTCGATTGATAAATATTTTAAGATTCGAAAGAATTGTATTAATATAAGCTTTTTTTAACCTTCTTCCAGTTAGCCATGAGCTTGTGGATTCGTTGTTCATAAATGAAACAAAAGCTCTCATATGTATTGGGGTAATACATTTTAATGAGTATATTGAAGAAGTTGGTTCATTATAGTAAATGAAATTGATAAGTAATTGTAGGTAATATCGTATTTTTTCAATAGACCTTGGTTTCAATCTTCCTTTTGTGTAGCAGCTTGTCCAAGAATCGATTAATTCTGTTATCTCTTTTTCCAGATTAGGATGGAAAGGAACTGTTTTAAGTAAATTATCCAAGCCTACATATTCTTTGTTGGCAAGTGAAATATAACGTAAATCAATATTAAAGTCTGCCCATCTAATAAAACTTCTAAGATACTGTATTGCTTTCTCTAGTTCAACTCCGTGTTTGTCAATAACATTATTCAAAACATCCCTATTTATTTTGTTAAGGTCATACTTAACTTCTTCCATAATTTTGATCATGTTATTAACACGACAGCGTATTATGGAAGGGTTTATATCTACCCAAGTTTTTAATTTGCCGAGCATTGTTCCTCTAATGCCCGGTTTAATATGATTTTCTAAGTATTTTACTAACTGTAAATATCTCATAGGTTACATGACCTTCTAATCATTAGAGATCATGTAAACATTATAAATCAAAAAGGCGGTTAGATAAAACGTGGCAAACTAGGGAAGAAAAAATAGATATACGACGGAATCAATAATTTAGCTAGGTAATATATATGGAAGATGTTATTCTGGCAAGTTTTGGACTGTTTTAACTGCAACTGGATTGTTGTTTAATCTGTAACCGTTTATTCTTGATGCTAAAATTAAGTTTTTGCTAAATTTGCTGAATTTTACATTGTTTAGATCTGATATTGCATTATAAATATTCCCTCGTGTATATCTATCATTGGCGTCCTTTGTTTTGGTTGGTTTAGATGCACAATCTGTTAAGTCTGGAAATGTTTTGCACAAGCCAAGCAAAAATGCTGTTTCCATGTCTTCCAAGTCATTTTCTAACAATTTGTTCCTATCGCTTTCCAGTTTGCTCGCCAGTTTAAAGCAGATATCATGTTCCAATGGTCCAAGTGGTATAGGTGTTAGCTCTATTATTATAAGCTGTTTATTTCTTGGCACGATAATATCCAAATCATTTTCATAAAATTTGCCTATCCTTCGTAGTCTATACGCATAATTATTTAGAAATTTAGAAAGATCTTGGACAGTAAGCTTTGTTTTTGTGCGTGTCTCAAACATTGCTCTGGCGCTATTCACTATATCTAGTAATTCTGCTTTTAAATTGATTCCATTTTGGCCGACTATATTTATTAACTTGTCATTAATAGTTGTTAAGCGTTTCTTGTATTTTAAAACAGGTAATTCTTTAGCTACTTCAGGTGTCGCACCTGGACCTCCCGGGCCAATTTCAAAGCCGTCTAAATATTCAGAGTATAAAAACTTCTCTCCAAAACCTGATATATCTATCTCTCTGTTGATAAACATGCATTTTAGGTAGTATGAATAAACCACAGTCAACCACATGGAGTTATCTAAATCCTCAATTTTGTCAGAATATTTGTGACATAAGTTTAAATACTCTACTGCAATAGTTAATTTGTTCTCAATTAAGTGTTCAATTGCCAATGTTAACAAGCAATTGGCAACATCCTGATTATCTTCAACATTGATATTCAACTCTTTAACTTTTGCAATATCTTCTTCCTGAAATAGCTTGTCATAACCTGAAGGTTGGTTTATTTCCATGTTCAACTCCCTTTTATTTTACGTTTTGTAATATTTTAGCATTTTTAGTAGTAATCGTGTCACATTTTATATTTTAGTTGCTGGAAAGAGATAGGCGATTTAACTTAATTAATAAGGATTATTATATAAAGGAGGTTTTAAAATGGCTATTGTAATAGATGATGCTAGGTTACCGGAGTCAAAAAAGCTAGTTGCAAAAGAAATAATGGCAAAATGGGCGAAAATAAATGATTTAAAACGCGTAGTGCGTTATAAAAAGCAGATTAATAAAATGTTAGAAGAAGTTGATTACGATGTTGCAAAAATAAACAGAGAAATCTTCAGTGCAGTACGCAAAAAAAATAATTGGGTTGAGCGCTATACTTGGCCGATAACTGCATGGAACTCATTCTGTCTTTTTGGAATACAGAACAGACCTGACCTGTTCTCAGAAGAAAATATGATTAAAAGAGTTAAAGCTTTGCCACAAGCCGTCTTGCCTCCAAGTATCTCAGATGAAATATCTAAAATAATAGATTCTCATTTCGTGTTTTCAACAGCGGCAAAGTTAAAAAGCAGATCACAAGAAGTAATAATGGCCAGTTTTAAGGTATTTTACAATTATGTTATTAAAGAAGAACCTGGTAGAACTATATCGAAACTGGCAGATTTTGTTGAAAGAGATGTTTTAAACTTTAGAAATTCTCTGATGCAGACTCAGTTAAGCCCCCTAACTGGTCAAAAAGTTGCATTCAATACTTTAATAGGGCATATATCAAACCTGAAACGTATCTATAAGATAGGTTACGATCAAGGAAAATTATCAGATGATATATTGAAGAATATAAAAGCAAAGTATCATAGGACAAACAAAAGAGAATTTTGCTTGAGTAAAGAGCAAGTTGAAAAACTTAGGGTTATAAATGCGGAAGAACTCAATAATAAATCCTTATTAGAGCAGTTCGAATTGGTCAGGAATGCAACAATGCTTTCTGTACAATATGAGGCAGCCCTAAGAGCAGATGAGGTTGTTAATTTATGCTGGGAAAATCTACCTAAATATGAAAGAACGAGAACCAATATTGGTCCAGTTATTGTGATAGGCGCAAAACAAAGACCTGAAGACTTTGAAGACAGGGTATATATACTGTATGATCGACTTGATATTGATTTGGCAAAATGGAAGACTATTAGCGATGAATTTTGCAAGAAACACAATATGATCCCATCTGAAAAAAGCATTAATGGCAAGACATATCATCCAATATTCTTTTCTGCCAAAGGAAAAACGCTTGGTTCTGAGACATATATATCTTCAATATTTGCAAGTTTATTAAAAAAAGCAGGAATAATCTTGCCATTAGGATACAAGTCGCATATCATCAGGCACTCAAGAATTACTCATTGGATCGATGATGGTTATCCATTTGAAAAAGTCCATGAAAATGCCAGGCATAGTGATTTAAGTATGACGTGGCGGTATTTTCACAGCAATGCTCAGAAACGTATTGAGGCAGTTGAAAAAGTTGAGAAGCTTGATAAAGAAAGCAGAGAGCTGAGGATGTCCGTACTACCTCCCAAAGGAGCTCTTCGTTCTATGATAGAGCAGATATTTGGTTATCTTAAGAATAATAAAGATATTTTGAATACTGAAGAGTTGGATACAATTAATCTTTTGGAAATAGAAAAAAACATAGTTAAAAAATGTAACGATTATGTTGAAAGCAAGTTTTATTACACTTTCAGAGATGTTGTTGACAAATGGGGTCTTGGGAGAACACAAACATATGAGAGGATAAATATACTTGCTAAAGAAGGATTAATCAAACCAATTCTTGATAAAAGTGGAACACAAAGGTATTCAAAAGAAGAAATCGATTATTTAACTACATTAGTCGATTCAAGGAAAGCATCTATTGCTTTTGGCTATAAAGAAAAAACGCCTACAACTATTCCCGGCCTGGCAAACAAAGGTATAATCAGGTCAACAAAAATAGGGAAGCTACATCACTTCGAACCAGGGGAATTAGTGGAGCATTTTTTTGACAAAAATGCTCCACATCCATCCTCAAAACCCATCTGCCATTAATACAGCAATCAAGTCCGGTTTATACAGTAAAACCAGGTATTTCTTTGGGGTGCTCACTATAGGAAACTGTTTTTGCTATCAAGGTTATTTTTATAAACCTTGATAGCAAGAATTTAACAGATTTAGCATATTTGTCGTCGACCGCCAATGTGTTTCCATTTATGCTGGTCAGATTGTAGTTCGGTTTGTACAGATAAAATCACTTAAAAACGCAGTATACCCTTCAAACTAAAATCTTCATAATATTATCCAATCCATCCAATAAGTTATTATCAATATCACATATTAAAATATCAAGGACATAATCAGCCTCAGTGCTACCTTTAGGTAGCACTGAGGCTTTTTTTTGTTCAAAGGAGCTTTCTATGATGTCAAAAATCAACAAACACACTGCGCAGTATTTTACCAAAATTTACAGTTACCGCAAGCTTTCAGAAAAAGAAATACATGAATTGTATAAAAAGAAGTCTAAAAATGAAGTTGTAAAGGAAATAACAGAAAGGAACCTTCAATTGGCGATATATTTGGTACGGGCTTGGCAGAACAATGCACAAAAGTATGGTATTGATTATATGGACCTTGTATCTGCGGCTACTATAGCTTTACTAAAAGCAACTAGGAATTATAATCCAAAGCTTGGCGGCTATTATAAGTATGTATCTTCTTATGTAGGCAGCTATCTGGAAGCAGAAATATATAAGCATCTGAATTACTCCAGGTTGTATGGTAAAGAAAGAATAAAAAATGGTTTTGATGTCAACCCTTCTGACTCTCTAGATAAAATCATTTCAGATAATGGAGAAGATGAACCGCTTATGCTTAAGGATTTGATTGAATCTCCTGCCGATAAAACGGAGTTTATAAAAATCGAGGTTGGCAACATGTTATTACAGCTTGAGAAATCAAAAAACACTGTTCATCCACTTGCATCAATTATCCTTCAATTAAGGTATGGAATAGGTAAACATCGCAATAACCCTCTTCCGTTATCGTCAGTGGCTAAAATACTAAGGCTTAGCAAAGAAGGAGTTAGGAAAATTGAAATAAAGGCCCTTTTATATTTGCGAAAACTTTAGTTGCCGATATTCATGAATTGATTTATTTTCTTAGTAGACAGGACAAACCTGTCAAATAAATATTTTAGGAGGCTGTATGGATACAAAAGATGTAATTTTCAAGGAGTATATCAAAGATGTATTCCCGTATTTTGACGGTAATGGGACAGTGGTTCACACAATATCTGCATTATGTAAAAATCCAAAGACTGCTGAAATAGAGCATTTTTTCGGTAAAGACGAATGTCTTAATGAATTTGTAGATTTAGGGAGTTTAGCAATCGCTCACAAATTACTAAAGGAAACGCCCAGACGTACAAAAAATGCAGAATATATATTTACTGTATTTTCAAAAGACTCGCCAAATAAGGAAATAGTTTTAAAAGAACTAAAAAGCAGCAAAAAGGAAAAGAGATTTAAGGTTTTCTGGCAAAAATCATTTGGGTTAAGAAAAAATGCCTTCTATTCGTGGGGTTGGCTTAACAATGTGATGTTCAGTACATTCCCAAGCTCTGAAGGACAGCATAGTATTGTAAAGATAACTTATCCGACAAAGAAGCTTATTTATCGGATCCATTTTCCTGATATGTATCCTATTCAAGGAAAACCTTTTATTGTGATGTCAGGACTAAACGGCAAAGGAGTTGAAATAATGAAATCAACCGAAACGAAACCGTTTAAGGAAAGTTTACCATTTGATCTGGAAAAAATCAGGAATAATCCAGTAGAGAGAAGTTTTAAGGCAGTAATCAATAATCCTATTCAAGGAAATACCTATAAAATAGTTTGGAAAATAGGGTTTGAGGATACATCAAAGTATCTTGCATGGCTTGAGTCAAGAATGTAAAGTGTAAAAAAAACGAGCACTTGCTCGAAGGAGGTGATACCTATGGATACAAATGTAAAAGAAATATCAGTAACAAGACACATAAATCTACTGGATGGTCAAAGCATGGACATCAGTGTGACCGGTTCTGTCAGAGAAGCAGGGATAGGTCCAGAATTAGCTAAGGTTGTGCTTTTGAATGTCCTTAGCCATGGAGTAGTAACAGTTCTTAAAGATGAGATACTGAAGCCGATAGAAGAAAAGTATGCAAGGCCTATGCAAAAACAGGCGCTTAAAGTTTACTAAATGGAGGTGAATGGCAATGTACTACAACAACGATACTGTTTTAGAGTCATGTATGAAATTAGCTGCTATTCCAGTCATGGGTGGTTTAATGGGTGTTGCAGCAATAATGATAAACATATTGCTCGATGTCCTGATGGCAGTACCATTCTGGATATTTTGGACTATTTTCAGGATAGGAGATAAATACTTTTACTTTTTGCCTGAAATATATCACAGTATCTCATTATGGCATTGTATAAGTATTTTTATATGTCTTGAGACGATTAGATGGGTTTTATTAAAGAATAGTTCGAGCGTTAATTCTAAGAGCAGCGGATGAAAGGATTATTCATGAAAAATCCAAGAAACCTCAAAAGTATTATCGGAATATTCACTGATACAAAAGATGTTGCTAGAAAACATGATGAATATTTAAGCGCTCGTAGACCCAGAAAAGGTTGGGCTAGAAAACTGCGCTTAATGAAAAAAAGAGCGGATGATATAATAATTCAGTAAAGGAGCACTGCATTGAAAATCGTTGTAGAGTTAAAAAATCCCAGCCAATGTAATGATTGTCCTTGCATTGATAGTGAATTTTACCCTATGAAATGCAACTATTTCAATATTAAGCTGAGATTTAGTAAAGATGGAATAAACAGGCCAAAGATGTGTATCAAAAAGAACGGTTTATAGAAACCACAAATAAATTCACAGGAGGTGAGATACTATGAAATGGTTATCAGTAGTTTTATGTTGGCTGGCGGCAGCAGGAATATTTTACAGCATGTTTTTCAAGCTGGCGCCGTATGTTTGCACACTTATCCCTGCCGGTCAATGGCAGGGATTTATGAAAGTTGCCGTTTATTTTGCTGTAGCTTATTTAGGCGGGCTTGGAATACCGCTAATTCTGATATTTTACAGCTCAATAATACTCTGGAAGGCAAAGAATTTTGATAATTTCTAATAGAAGGAGCAAAAAATGAAAATAATGCTTACTACCGACTTACATGGAAACACGTGGAAATACAAAATGCTTGTAAAAGAGGTTCTTAAGCTAAACCCCGGCGTTGTTATCAACGCCGGGGATATGTTGCCTAATGATAACAATCTGCACAGGCAAAAGGAATACATCCTAAACCAGTTAAATGAGCATTTTAAAGCTTTCAATGAAGCAAAAATATATTATCTATGTTTTCCAGGGAACGATGATTTGAAGGCTTTTGATGGCCTATTTGAAGAAATCTGCAATAGATATCCCTATGTCAAGTATTTGGCTCAAAAGAAGGTTAAAATAGGCGATTATGAGTTTATCGGGTTCAACCTGGTTCCGAACTTTCCCTTCGCATTAAAAGATAGATGCAGAAAGGATGATAAAAAGTTTAGAATTGGCTATCAGCCCGGATATGCATTTTTCTCTACTGAAAATGGGTTTGAAAAAATATCGGACTGGAAAAGTCACATTAAAACACTCCCTACGATAGAAGAAGAACTTGAAAATCTTGTGAAACCTCAGGATATGTCTAAAACCATATATATTATGCATGCCCCACCGGCTAATCTTTGGCTTGATGTCACATTAACTGGTATGAAGGTTGGTTCTAAAGCAATCTATAGATTTATTAAGAAATATCAGCCAAAGCTGACATTACACGGGCATATCCATGAGTCTCCCGATATGACAGGTGTTTGGAAGGCAAAGCTCGGCAAAACTTTATGTATCCAACCTGGCCAATACGGGCATATGGAAGATCTTGTTTATGTATCTATAGATTTAGATAAATTTCAATGTGAAAGGATAAGAATATAGCTTATTTGAACTCAAACTTCTCTAGGTCTTGACAAATTAAATTGGAGTATGTATAATCATAGTGTATAATAGGTGTATAACTATGAATAATATCGTTTTAACAGACAAAGAAAAGGAAGCACTTCGTTCAATACGTAATTTTTTAATGCATAACGGACGCATGCCGTCTGTTCGTGAGCTAATGAACTATATGGGGTATAAATATCCGCGTTCTGTTTCATTGCTCTTTGTGCAACTTACAAAAAAGGGTATTTTAAAAAGAAAACTTGATGGAAAAGTCATACTTGCAAATGATAATGATAAAAAAGAAGTTAATGCGCAGACTGTAGATATTCCTTTGCTTGGTTCTGCTCCCTGTGGAACTCCAAACTTTGCCGAAGAAAACATTGAAGCAGTGTATCCAGTATCTGTTAGGCTTGCACCGCCCCCATATAAATATTTTCTTTTGAGGGCAAAAGGCGATTCAATGAATGCAAAAAGCATTAATGACGGCGATTTGCTTTTAATAAGGCAACAACAAACTGCAAAAAATGGTGATTCGGTAGTGGCGCTTATTGACGGCGAATCAACAATAAAAGAATTTCATAAAACGGATAATGCAATTGTACTGAAACCGCGGTCTAAAAATGATAAATTTAAGGCAATAATTCTAACAAATGACTTTCAGGTTCAAGGAGTTGTTGTTACAGCAATCAGAGGTTTATAGGAGGAATGTAAAATGGGTAAAAACATTTGGGTTGTCCACAAAGGCAATAACTGGGCTGTAAGAAGAGAAGAAGGTAATATTGTTTCTAATCATAGAACTCAAGGTGCAGCAATTGATGCAGGAAAACCAATTGCAAAAGCAAATCAATCAGAATTATTAATACAAGGTCGTGATGGTAAGATAGTAAACAGAAATACATATGGGCCTAATGATCCTTGCCCACCGAAAGATAAGAAATAAATATTGCTTTGAGAAATAATATTTAAAGTTGTATAATTCTTAAATAGTAGTATAAAATTTAAAAGTCTAAGTCTAGATTGGAAAAATAAGAAAAGTATAATTTTATATAGAAAAAAAGGATCGCATGAACTTAAGGAAAATGCCATTATTAGAACAAAAACCAGACTCAAGTGCACTTCAGATTGATTTTGGTAGTATTCTGATTAATACGAAAAATGGTTCTGTTAAAGAGATGTTTGCGGAACATGTTGCTAACGGTCTCCCTCACGACATCGTAGGTGCAAGTTTTGAGAAGTCGCTTGAGTATTTTGAAAGAAAAAATACCGGGCAGTACTATACCCCTAAAGAGATAGTCGAATATATTCTTTCGCAACTGGATATAAACGAGGATTCTAAAATATTAGACCCTTCCTGTGGTTGTGGATCCTTTATAATGGAAACATTTGAGTTATTGAAAAAGAAGTATGGAATGCAGTCTATTAAGAATATTTATGGTGTTGATTTAAACGATAATGCAGCAAATGTGACTCGCCTTTGTTTGTTCCGTAATGTCGAATTTAATAAGAGATATATTGATACAATAAAAGGCAATATTAAAACAGGTAATAGCATCGTTTCAAACCCGCTGATAGACAAGAATGCTTTCAATTGGGGATTGGAGTACAGAGAAGTCCTTGAATCTGGTGGCTTTGATGTAATTATCGGGAATCCCCCTTATGTTACTTTAAGTCAATCATCAGCATTTGATCCTGAAGAATCGTTTTACTCAAGCATAATCAATGGGCCTGTGAATGCTGCTACACTGATGATTTGCCGGTCCCTAGATCTTCTTAAACAGGGTGGTATATTGGCATTCTTACTGCCAAAATCTATTTTATATGTGAACTCATATTCAAAATTCAGGGAATATATATCGGACAATACTGAAATACAGCAAATTTATGATTTAGGTCCAAGATTTGAAGATGTTCGTGGAGAACAGTTTATTCTCATACTTAAAAAGAGCAAGCCGTCTATCATAAATAAGGTAAAAATTAGTGTTTTTGAAGCAAAGCTGAATGGTTTAAATAACCAGCCAACAGCTTATGTCGAGCAAAATGAATTGAAGCACTCTGGCAGATTTTTAACGTTTGAAAATAAAGAATATTATTCTTTAGTAAGTAAACTGGCAAAAATTGGAGTTTCATTAGAGACTTATACGGATGGCAAGATATTTCGTGGTCTGCCAATAGGCGGGAACCATACTACAGTCCTTAATAAACCTAATTCCGAAAGAGTAATAAGAGGTAAAGATATTGCAAAATTCAGAATAAAGACCCTTCCTCTTATTGATAGCGCACAGCTTCAAAAACAAAGTGATAGTAAAATACGAGAAATTAAGAAAAAGAAAATTGTTTTACAAAATATATTTTCAGCAGAAGCTGGTATTATTTCATCGTATGATGCTAAAGGGTTATTAACCCTTGATACGGTAACCAATATTATCGTAAAATCTGATTTCGAAGGAAAATATATACTTGCGCTCCTTAATTCAAAGCTAATCAATTTTTATATTATGTACTATTTGTTCAATAAGTCAAGATTGACAATGCACGCAGATAAAGCTTATTTAGGGCTAATTCCAGTCATTAATGAACCTGATAAGCGCATAGTTAACTCCATGATATCTATAATTGATGATATTGTGAATGGTATCGGGACAGTTGACCCTAAAGAAAAACAAAGAGATTTAGATAAACTAGTATATAGACTTTATTCGTTAAATAAGGAAGAAATAATATTAATAGAGTCAGCTGTTAATAAAATAATGTCTAGGAAAAGTATATGGTAAATAATGATAAGCGTTATAATGAATTAACCGGGAAGGAATGGCTGCAATATTCCTTTAGTATTTGGAGAGATTTAAGAAAATCTGCCGAAGAAATTAAATTGAAGCATCCTGCGATGTTCCCTGAACAGCTCGCTTCCAGAGTAATAGACATTTATACTAAGAAAACAAACACTATTCTTGATCCTTTCATGGGAGCCGGAAGCACTGTATTGGCTTCGTATAAAAAAGGTAGAAAGGGTATAGGGATAGAGTTGTCAAAAGAATATATCAGTATCGCTAAAAGCAGGCTGAAAGAAACAAAAAAGAAATTAAAAGATATAGCTACTATTGAGCCCGCAATATTTCAAGATGATTCTAGAAATATGATGAAGCATCTCAAAAAAGAAAGTGTTGATTTATGCCTCACATCGCCACCTTACTGGGATATATTGCTGAGAAACAGAACGGCAGATAGACAAGATATAAGAAAATACAGCGATTCTGATGTGGATCTAGGAAATATCAATGACTATGTAAGATTTTTAAATGAATTGAAAAAGGTATTTTCATCAGTATATGAAGTGTTAAAGCCAAATGGCCATTGTGTAATTGTTTTAATGGACATAAGAAAGAAAGACAAATTTTACCCTTTTCATTCGGATATGGCAAAAATAATGGAAGAACTAGGTTTTGTTTATGAGGACCTTATTATCTGGGATAGACAACACGAATACAATAATATGAAACCATTAGGATACCCTTATGTATTCAGAGTCAATAAAGTTCATGAATATATTTTAATATTTAGAAAAAGGGTGGAATTAAATGGATAATGCACAATTGGCTTATTTGCTTGGCATGATAGCTGGAAAAGGAACTATAAGAAGAAATCCGAATGATACTGATGTTATCATTGAGATTCCTCATAAGAATATTATAAGCGAAGGGATGGATGCAGCTCTTTCAGTTAAAGCAAGTCTCATAGATATAAAGAATAATCTAGAACCTCTTATTGGTGCAACCTTGACTCCTAATCTAGAAAAAAATAAAACTACAATTAAATTCGTGAAAATAAACGAAGATTATCTAATTCGGGAAATTAATCGGCATTTTCAGAATTTTAACTCCTGTAAAGACTTCAGGATTCCTGAAGAAATATTTAATTCACCTAATGATATAAAAAAAGAATTTATGTTGGGGCTAGGAGATGTTACGGCGCATATAAGGAGTAGCAATGTTGCATTCAAAAGAAAAGATGCTCTTCATATCCATGGCTATAGGACATATATAGAGATTCCCGTCAACTGGTATATGGTGGTAGATATTGGCAATCTGCTTACTGATCTTAATGTTCCAATCCATAATATAGATTGGGCACATCCTAATATGAGAGATTCAAATTTGAAACAGTATAATAAAGGTAACAAAATGTTCTGGTATAAAGAACACCAGATAAAAATATTTGCCGATGAATATGAACAAATAGGTTTTAAAATAGATCATAAAATGAAAGCATTGAAGACTTTAGCGGATAAAAACAGGGAAGAGTATGATAAAGATTTAAAGGTTAAGATGAATGATACTGATTCTGATACGAGAAAAGAAAAATACAAAAATATGATTGGACACATTGACAGAATTCATCATAAGTATTATTGGGAAACCAGGGAAGTTAATAAGGAGCCGAAGCCGGTACATCCTATGGAATCAAGCGATAAGATCCCAGTCGAAATCAGAGGAAAACATTTTGATTCTTGGAAGGCTATTTCTGATGCTTTGGGTTATCGGAGAAAATAAGATGAGTAAACAAGAAGAACAGTTATATCCTGAAATTGAAGAATGGTTTAAAGGTTATCTTAAAGACAGATATCCTAAATATGAAATAATTACCACTTACAAGACATCTCGTATAACCCTGGATTCCTATTTAAAAACCCTTAAAATTGACTTGAATGTAGCCGTAGGACTGGCTATAAAAGTTGATATTGTTGCTGTTCTGAGGAAAGGCGAGGAAATAAAGTTAGCATTTGTAGAAGTAAAGGATGGCCCTCTTACACTTCCTGCTCTTGGCCAGTTGTGGGGTTATACTCAATTAATAAGTCCAGTTGAGTCGTTTTTGATTTCATCAAAATCATTAGGTAGACTTCCCCATCTTTTCAATATATTAAAAAGAGAAGACCTTTTGGTATATGGTTTAAAGAAGGAACGAATAATGAAAATTGCAAAATGGGATACGACAAAAAAGTCTATTGATTATTTTTCTCTAATACCAAAAAAATAGGCACTCTAGAATGAGCATTAAGCCGTGAGTATATTTAGATTTAAAAAGCCTTTGATAGAAGGTGTCGTTATGGATCGACCGAATCGTTTTGTAATGATGGTCGATGTAAATGGCCGAATAGAAAGATGTTTTTGTCCGTGCCCCACGAAAATTGGTAACCTAATATTCGAAAGCATCCCTTGTCTTCTGTCAAACAGTAATAGCTCTAACACTAAGTATACAGTAGAAGCTATATCCTTAAGTCCTGTAGATGTCACAAGGAAAAAATGGATAGGGATTAATCAAACAAAAATAAACAGTTACATTGAACATTTATTTCTTGCTGGAGAATTGAATAAAGTTGTGAAGAGAATAAAAAGTGTAAAGAGAGAATACGGTTTGAGTAACTCAAAAATAGATTTTCTTGTAAATACTTGTTTAGTAGAAGTAAAAACACCTTTAACTAATTTACCCTACAAATCTTATTTAAAATATCAACCCGACAAAGCATTTCATTCTTATCATAGAACTATAAAACACTATAACCTTCTTTCAAAACATATTGGAGAATTTTCTAGGGCAATCGTCTTGCATTGTTTTATGTATAATGCAGAAAAATATAGAGACTTGTTTAATAACATAACGAAAAAAAGGATGCGGAATATAGTTAAAAAAGCCATCTTCAATGGTGTAGAAAATTGGCAAGTTAATCTTAAAATAGGTCCCAAAGGCGTAAGTCTCATAGATTGTTATAAATTAAATAATATATGTAATGGAATATAGAAAAATAACGAAAATAGAGTTTCTTCGAACTCGGGATTATGGAATTAAATCCTGTAGGTCTGTAGGAGTTGATGTCACAAAACAATATGATTATTATTTCTGGTGGAATTATGTAGAATATTTTAGGACCTTAATAGATAAAACTAAAGTTGATAAACGAATATTAGACAGAGCCTTATGGCAGTATTCAAAAGAAAACCAGAAAAATAGCTACAGTCATGGTTTGAGGTCATAATTTTATGAAAGGTTTTCTAATTGTTGATGATGAAACAGCAATGTTTCAATTATACAAAGGTATTATCAGGAAGGAATTTGAGGCCGTAGTTTTTACTGCTGAAAATAGTGAAGAAGCAGAAGATATGATAGATAAAATAAGCCCTGCAATAGATGTTATAATATCGGATATAAACAGACCAGGAAAGAGTGGTTTGGATTTTGCTCGCGATATTCATAGAAAATATCCAAAGATCAAGATATTCCTTGTATCCGGGAACCTGGCAGATGGCAGAAAGGAAAAGGCAGAAAAACTAATTAAGGCTGGTGTAATAAAAGGATTATTACAAAAACCTTTTGAAGTATCTAATTTTAGAAGTATGGTAAAATCATTTACTAAATAGTGGGAGTTCTATATATCCCCTTGTTTATACTCGATATTAATATTAAGTTTGCGTCAATTTATACATTATGACTAATAAGGAGAAACGAATTGTTACCAGATTTTCTTAAAATTAAAACTAAATTTACTGATGTTATGAATAAGTTTATGAAAACCCTGATAAATCAAGAGCCATTATTAAAGGGTGTTTCTAAAGCTAGACATTTTGAAGGAGATATCATCTCGGGGGTTTCACAAGATGGGTATAAAGATGAATCAAAATATCAAGACTTCAAATCTGAATTTAAAATAGATAAGGATGATTTAATAAAAAAAGGACCGAGATTGTTTATTGAAAATTGTGAAATTGTTGCTAAAGAGATGAGAGAAGCAGCTGCTAAGGCTATGATAGATAAAATAAATCAGGTCACTGAAGAGACTGGGAACATCGTAGATGGAAAAGGTAAGAGATTTAGCTTTGAGTTATTTATGGAAATGTTAGATAAATATCCTATGGAATTTGATGAAAATAAAAACCCAATTATGCCAACAGTGATTGTTTCTCCAGCAATAGCATTAAGAGTGAAAGAAGAACTTCCTGTATGGGAAACTAACCCGGTGTACAAAAATCAATTAGATAATCTAATAGAAAGAAAAAGGAAAGACTGGAATGATAGAGAGAGCTATAGAAAACTGGTTGACTAATACTAATGAACGCAATTATCAAATTGCTTTCTGTCAGGTGCTAATGAATAAAGGCGAAAAGATAATTTATGTTTGCTCTCATGGACCAGCGGAGCAAGGCAAGGATATAATTAGTATTGATAAAGAAGGTAATAGTAAAGCTTATCAGCTAAAGACGGGTGATATTAACTTAGCTGAGTGGAGAAAAATTAGAGGCGAAATCCAAGATTTAATAGAACTATCTATAAGACACCCCTCTGTAGATAAAACTAAAATGCATAAATCAGTATTAGTTGCAAATGGAGATATAACTGCCGATGTTAGAGCCTATATAGATCAGTTAAATGATGACAATGTCAGAATGAATCGTAATTTTTCACCTTTGTCTATTGTTTGTAAAGATACGCTTTTAAAAGAGTTCATAGATGCTCATGGTAGATTTATGCCAGTAGAATTAAAAGATATGCAAATGTTCTTGGAGATATATTTGCATAATGGTAAAGATTTTTTTCCTAAAGAAAAATATATAAATCTAGTAAATAATATGCTTTTTTCAAAAACATACAAACAAAAATCTGATTACTTTAACATAATATCTAGTAGTGTTATTATAACTTCTTATATTTTAAAGTCTTTTCAAGAGCAAAATAACTACTACGCCATGTTCGAAGCATGGGTATTGCTTGCAGGTAATATATTAAGATATGTGAAAAGAAACAATATTGACAAAGAATTATATTTGGAAACATATGATTTGATAAAAGAAGAGGTTGAAAAGAACATTCAGCTTTTAGAAGAAGAAATTATTGCTAAAAAGGTATTTTTAGAAGGAAATCCAATGGGGGATGGTTGGTGGGTATATAAAGCGAGAGCAACTATTGTATTGGGAACTATATCTGCTTTTGAAGTAAAAAACATAGAAAAAAATAAAGAATATAGAGTCCGACAGCAATTCGTTGATTTGGTTAAAGAGAATGTAAGTAATAAAGTTGTGTTTTATTGGGGCGAAAGTGCCTTTCCGTATTTTCTTAATATAATTAATTTCCTTGAAGCCATTCAAGAAAAAGAATTAGCATTAAATCTTCTTATTGCATTGTTTAGCGATACATTAAAAATGAAAGAGTTCGAATACAAAGGGTTCCCAATGCCTAATCCATATTATACTGCTGAAGAATTATTGGAAGCACTATTAGGTATTTCTTTTGATCAGTTAGGAGAAGAAACATTTGTAGGGTCATCATATGTGTTGAACTCATTAATAGAGATGCTTGCTAGAAGAAATCAAAGAAAAATTCTTGAAGAAAATTGGAAAAAAGTGTCATATATTCATTACGATGTGTTTGCTCCAAAGAAGTTTGAAGACATCTTTTTATGGAGAGCAGAGGAAGGAGAAAACCATTATGAATTTCCAAATATGACTCAAAGCTGGAAAGATCTTTACAAAGAAGCAAACAATTGCGAAAACGTGGATAATTTTTATAGAGAATATTCTGATTTAATTAGATATGCACTGATAACATATCCACATAGGATAAATAAATATGTTGTAAGATCGCTAGATATAGTGTCTTGCTTTGGAAAAAAGCTACATACAAATTTATAGAGTCAAAGAAAGCAGGAAAAGATACGATTAGAGCATCTCAAATCAATTGGTTAGAATCCGCACTTGAAGCCGGGTTTAGTATACGAGATTTTCTATTAGTGGAGTGGGATTTTAAAGATAATGGATAGCAAATTAAAACTTAATACAATAGTTTAAATTGTATTGTAAAATAAATCAATTATTTGAAATAAAACAGGATCGAAAAACGCTTTAGTAATATCTTTAATAGGAAATATAATGAAAAAAATAATTATCTTTATATTGGCAGCTCTTTTAATATATTTTATTATATTATCTTTTTATTTGAGAACAAGGCCGATAGAACAAAAACAAGATTCAAAAGAGATAGTGTCTTTATATAGGCCACATTTAGAAAATATTAATAGCATTCTTAAGCAGAAAGCTTTATTTGATAGTTGGAACAGATACTACGATCCCGCTTATTTTTTAGAATACTTTAAACAATATAATAGTATTCTTCAAAAACTTAAGAAAATAAATCCTAATATCTTTTCTGTATTGCCAAAAAGGTCATTTCCGCTACCATCAAAAACTACTGATTTTGATGGTAGAGGGTATCTAGTAAAAACAGATTTAGAAAAACTTTCGGAAGATATAAATCTAGCCATAGCATTAATAGATAATAATTATGGCATTAAAATATCAAACCAGGATGAAAAGAAAAAATTGTTCTATGAACAGTGGTGGTTCCAATTTCTTATTGCTCCTTTCATTGTAGGTATAATATTGATAATAATAGAAAGGATAATCAGAAAAAAATAAAAGTATTTGTTGGGTTGTAATTGTTTTGCAAAATTATACTAATTGGACCAATGTATGTATAAAAATCATCTTATTTATTCTTTTATTGATGGATCGTTTATGGATATTGCCGATAAAGATTATTTGGCGGCAAGAATATGTTATCGGTATGATTTACCCCAAGAGTTTTTATGGTTATCTTTACAAGCTATAGAAAAATATATCAAAGCAATATTGCTATATAACGAACAAGAAACAAAAAGTATCGGACATGATATATCTAAGGCTTATGATAAAATGAAATCTTTGAAGGAATTTAGTTTTGATATTCCTAAAGATGTAGAGTCATTTATTAGTTACTTAAATAGATATGGTTTAGATCGTTATTTTGAGAAGCCATATTTTTTATATGGAGAAGAATTATTGTCACTTGATAGAACTGTCTGGTTTATTAGGCGATATTGTGGTTTATTTAATTCTAAAATTAAAAAAATAGATGGAACAATGGTTGATGGTTTGTCTGCAAATTTAAAGAGAATTCAAAATCCTTATTATTTAAAACAACCAAATAAGTTTATTCATCATGGGTATTTAGGACATGTGTTAAATAACAAAAGATTAGAATTGAGGAAGCAACTCGTTTACAAAAATTTCTATTTTGGGACCTATAAAAGGAAGTTAATTAAAAATTACAAATTAAAGTCAGGTTCTGGCACACCAACTCATATTCATCATAAAGAAATATTTGATGAATTAAAAGCAAAAGTAAGGTTTTCAAAAGAAATAATAGATCATTTTAAGAATTAGCAAAACTTTATAATATATTGAAATATCAATCAATTGTTTGAAATAAAACAGGTTCTGATAGCGTCCCCTAGGGGACCCCAAACTAAACGTCGTACCGATTTTTTACCCAGTTTCTGACGATAATCGAGAGGTTCGAATCTCTCGATTATCGTTTTTACCCCTAAATTAAGATTTTTGATGATTTCAAACGGTTCTTTTAATTTTATCGTCAGTAAATTATCCATAAGGGAGAGGTACGAAGCTAAAAAGGATACTACATACCGTTTCTCTTCATCAGAGCCGCTTAAAAACCTGTTTTTTGCCTCTTTTGCCATATTAAAAACCTCAATAGATTTATCCAGCCAGCTTTTGGCGCTCTTTCCATCAGTTCTTATAAGCTCTTCTAATCGTATCTTTTCATTCATCAACTCGTCTTTCTTTTTTACATATTCTTCTTCAGTGATCTCTTTGTTAATTCTCATGTTCATCAGTGTATCTATTTTGGTGCTGCAGGCTGTAAAAGCCTTCCTATAGCCTTCCAATAACATTTCCTGGCTTTTAATATCTTCTGCATAGTCATTTTTGAGCTCTTCTATGGCCCAGTCATGGAAATCCTGGGGGATTTCTACGCTTTCAAGAACGGGTATAATTTGTTTTTCCAGTTCAGCAGCAAGTATGTATTTTTGTGAGCAGTTGGGATTTTTCATCTTTGTACAATGGTAGTATATATAACGATGAGTATTACCATTCTTTTGGCGTTTAATCCTGTTTTCTGCTGTTATCATACAACCGCACTCGCCGCAACGAATAAGCTGTGTAAATGGGAAATAATGCTTCTTTACCATAGGTTTAAAGCGGCCGCTGAGTATTTTCTGAGCCCTGTCATATTCAGTCCTTGTAATCATGGGTTCGTGCTTTCCTGTATAAAGTGTCCCGGCATAATAGAAATATCCGTAATAGAAAGGATTTCTGAATACTGCATCCAGGCGGGGCAAACAGATGACCTGATTTATGTCGTCGTTGACACAAGTACAATGCAATGCGAGAGAGTTAGTATCTGATGAAGTCTTATGTGACATTTTTAGGGACAAAATACTGTTTTTAGGGACATTCCGTTTTAGGGACATTTTTAGGGACATTTTTTACTTTTTAGGGACATCGAGGTTAGACTGGAAATATGCACCTTTCTTGTATCCAATTTTCTTAATGTAGCCGGTATCTAATAAGCCTTTGATATCCCTTTTTGCAGTTTTATCACTAATATTTTTAAACAGTTCGGTATATTTATGAATTGTAAAAGTATGGCGCTCATTAACCATCAGCCTTAAAGCCTCTATTTGCCGCTCATTTAATCCTAGTTCCTTTAAATCTGTCTGGCGCTCTTTCGGAATGCTTGGCACAAGATCTAAAATATTATCACCGGGACCAAAGAATCTGGATACAAAGAAGTCGCCTTCTTCTTCCAATACAGGCTTACTAAGCCCATGTTCTTTCATTAAGCGGTTCATTTTGCCGATACCAGTGCCGAACCGTTCCATATCAAGAGTTTCATGAAAAATATGGCATATATTTTCATTTCTTGTAGCATGATGGCCCTCAAGCCTTTTTATGTTTAATCCGGGCAAAAGCCCGCCGGGATTGCTTACTTCAACCCTGTCATCAAATATAGATATCATTATCGGCGTTCCCATGCGGGTATAGTCCCGGTGCGCGATAGCGTTTATTACAGCTTCACGTATCGCTGCGTAGGGATATTCAGGAATATCAACCCGTTTAAATTCAACAATTTTATTAGCAAGCCTGGTATTTCTTAAAAAGAATCTTTCAACCTGATCAAGCATCTTATATATGGGCCCGGTTATTTCTGCGGAATCCAAAAAATAGCTGCGGGTCGATCCTTTGAACCGGGCGATTCTAATCTCACTTTGAGGGATAAAGTCGGTAGGATTTTTGCCAAAAAACAGTAAAGCCGTGTTTGTAGGAACCAGTTTCTTGCCAGATTCAGATACGACCTTAAGTGTATTAACAAGAAAATCCTTTATTTCTATCTTTGGTACTGCAACTTTAAGCTTTATAGCCCTGGTTTCAAGAAAGTCCTTAACCTGTTTTTCGTCAATATTGCTGTATGATGCTTCAATATTTATTCTTTTATCAAAAGATAGGAGATTTATCATTCCTTTTTCATCCATGCAGGAAATCAGGCTGTTAAGCACTTGTGTTCTTAGATCTTCAACAATATCAAAACGCTTGTAAATAGATACTTCCCGGGCAGATTTAATAAATTTCTGGATATCCTTGTCCTTAATGGAATCATTTTTTCCTTTGATATAGATAAGTGTATCGCCGTTAGGATTCTTTTTTAAAAAATGTTTGAATTCTCTTTCAGTAGCCGATAAGCCATCTGCTCCTTTGATGCCGTATTCTTTGCCGAGAACACCTATGTAAATATCACTGTTGGCTACTTCTTTCAAATAAGTTGAAGTAGGCGGTTTTCCCGTAGCAGGAAGGTCTTCAAACAAAAATACATCAAAGCAGTTTCTTAAAGAAGAGTTGTTGAGAATTACATCTTTTACAGCAAATCTTTCTTCCCTAAGTTCTTTCTGATTGGCGCTGATAAAAATTCGTTGTTTCTTCATATATTATGAGATAATTTTACTTATTTCTAAAGTAATTAACAGGATGAAGAAATACTAAATATTAAAACTACAGATAGGACAGCCTTAAGAAATCAATATTTATTATTAGAAAAAAATATGATAAAAAAGGAAGGTTTTAAAAAAGACGCTGCTTATACGGCAAAACAAAAGGTGTCGGATATATAGTATTACTGTCGGATAAAATGTCGGATACTCTGATGTCGGATAAATATGAAATATGTCGGATAAAATGTCGGATAAATAATCGTCAGGTAAAAATCCTTAATTGTCAGGTAATCGTCAGATAAAAATCTATAATTGTCAGATTTAATATAGAGATAAAATCAAATCATCCGATTTTCCGCATAAGCTATAATGAACAAAAGTAACCAATCGTTAACTAATCGTAAAGCAAAACTATCTAATCGTAAAGTCTAAGACGAAGAATAAACCTGTCGAAATAGGCAGTCATTTTTTAAACTATTATACTTTTACCTAAAAAATCACTTATTTATTAGCAAAAACAAGGTCAGAACCGCAAATAATTGAATTTGCCTGTTACTTCAATATTTGGTATAATTCTGACTAAATCTTGCTGCTGTTATGGGTACTGAAATCGTGAAAATGAATATATCAAAATGAGGGGATTATGAGTACCAAAGCAAAAGGAATAGTAATTTAAAACCACACTTGCAAAAATACAGTGTGGTTTTTTGTTGTAAAGGAATTTGAATGACACTTACGAAACTGCAGGCCAAAGAAAACCTTTCAAAACTCATCAATAAATTTGAAGTGGAACTTGCCTCAGGGCAGGCCAGGGAATACAACGAAGAGGCAACTAAAACCGCGTTTATACAGCCGCTTTTAAAAGATGTGCTCGGCTGGGATGTTAACGATAACAACGAGGTCAGCCCTGAAGTCAGGGTTTCCCGCGGCAGGGTTGATTACGGCCTTAAAGCCTGCGGCAAAATAAGGATGTTTGTTGAAGCAAAGCCCATAAAAGCGGATTTGGATAAACATATAGAGCAGGCTGTCCGCTACGGCTACAACCGCAGGGACGTTCCCTTTGTGCTTCTTACGGATTTTGAAGGAGTAAAACTTTTTGACGTTACCTTTAAGCCTGATTTACGAAACCTTAAAAAAGGCTTGAAAATTGAATTAAATTATAGAGACTATCTAAAACAGTTTGACAAACTGTGGCTTTTTTCAAAGGAGTCCGTTGAAAACGGCGAATTAGACAAGCTCCTTTTAAAGAAGCCCAAAGACCGCCAGACAGTTGACAAGGCCATACTTGCCGACCTTGAAAACTGGCGCGAAAAACTCGCAAAAGACATCTACAAAAACAACCCTCATCTTTTCCATTCGCAGGACCTGGAAAAAGACAGCGCCTACCTTAAAGAAATTACGCAAAAACTGCTTGACCGCATAATCTTTATGCGCTTTTGCGAAGACAGAAAACTTACGCACAGAAACAATTTAAGAGCCATCTTTGAAGAAAGAACGGATGCCGTAGGCCCGAAGGCAATGCTTTTTCTGGCAGAAGAGTTTAAGGATTACAGCCGGGTTTATAACAGCGACCTCTTCGCTTTTAAAGATTGGGAAGAGAAACTACAGATAGATTTTAAGGTAATGAAAGAAATAATCCTTGAAATGTATAATCCTTACCAGTTTGACGTTATCCCTCTGGAAGTTTTGGGCAGTATTTACGAGCAGTATCTTGGCTACACGGCGCGGCTTACGGAACACCAGGTAAAATACGAGCTTAAAATGGATGTTCGCAAAGCCGGCGGGGTTTACTACACGCCGGAATATATCGTTGACTACATAATAAAGAACACGGTAGGCAAACTTCTAACCGAGCTTCCTCCATCCAAAATCAAAAAACTGCGCATTCTTGACCCTGCCTGCGGCTCCGGCAGTTTTCTTATAAGAGCCTACGAAGAAATGCTTAACTACTACAAACAGCAAAAAATAAATAAAAGAAAACATTCTTCCTCTCTCCCTGTGTCATTCCCGCAGGCAGTAAGCGGGAATCCAGAAAATGCCGTTGACGGCGAACTCGCCCTTAACCACGATCAATCCTCCCGCCCGCTTTCAATCCAGGAAAAAGCTAATATTCTAAAGGAACACATCTTCGGAGTTGATATAGACGAGCAGGCGGTGGAAGTAACAAAGCTTTCCCTAATGCTTAAAATGCTTGAAGACGAATACGGTTTTGTCCCCGGCCGCGCGGTCCTTCCCATGCTTGACGGCAACATAAAATGCGGAAACTCCCTTATATCCGGTTCAACCTTAGAGCTGAAAAAATACTTCGGCGACGATTACTACAAAGTAAAACCCTTCAACTGGGAAGAACGCTTCCCCGCCGCCCTGCGCGAAGGTGGATTTGACGTTGTGATAGGAAACCCGCCTTATATTGGATTTCATGGTTTTGCTTTAAATAAAAATTATTTTAATGATAAATATCTAAGTGCAAAAGGGAAATATGATATTTATGTTCTTTTTATTGAAAATGGATTGAATTTACTTAAAGGAAATGGTTTGCTTTCATATATTTGTCCGACTGGTTTTATGAAAAGGGATCATGGTCAAGATGTAAGGAAATATTTGTTGCATAATTCCGTGATTAAGTCAATAATTGATTTTGAACACAAGCAGGTATTTAAAGATGCTCTAAATTATACAGGTATATATATATTGTCAAAGCCATACAACAAAAATAATAAGTTTAGATATTTAAAGGATATAGATGATGCTTTTGAGTTGTATAATCAAGACGATCTTTCCGAAAACACATGGATATTTAGAGATAAATTGAATACTGCTATAATTCAAAAGTATAAAAATAATAAGCGGTTTGGAATATTATTTGATTATGTAGATAGTATATCCGAAGGAATAGTAACAGGGTTAAACGATGTGTACTTGTTAAATGAAGAATTGATAACGCAGAAAAAATATGAAAAGATATATTTTAAACCCTGTCTTAGGGGGAGAAATATTAGGAAATATAGTTTTGAGAATGTTTCAGAGTGTGTGTTTTATCCATATACAAATAATGAAATAATTGATGAAGATAGTATACGAATAAAAGCTCCAAAATATTATGACTTTTTATGTGAGAATAAAAGCAAATTAAAGGCAAGAGAGTATTTTAATAAATCTTCAAAAAAGTGGTATGAATTGTGGAATCAAAGAAAAGAATCTAATTTTAATAGTGTAAAAATAGTTGTCCCAGAACTTGCAGATGGAAATCGCTTCATGCTGGATTTTAATAAATTATATTACGGAGATACTGTTTGTGGGTTTTATTTAAAAAATGATGTAAAAGAGAATGTAAAATATATTTTAGGGGTACTTAACTCAAAGTTTTTAGAATGGTTTTATAAGCGAACCACAGTGCCGAAAGCAAATGATTATTTTATTTATAAAACGATGTTTCTTAAAAATATCCCAATAAGAAAAATTGACTTTGAAGAAAAAATAGAAAAAGGGTTGCATGACAATATTGTTTCGTTAGTAGATATTATGCTTGATCTAAATACAAAGATTCAAACAGCTCAAGGCAGTAAAAAAGAACAAATCCAGCAGCAGATATCCCAAACCGATCGCGAAATTGACGAGATAGTCTATAAACTCTACGGCTTAACCAAAGAAGAAATAAAAATCATAGAAGACGATTCAAAATGAGGAACATAAAATGTGTGATAAAAGGGAATTTATAAATAATTTAAATGAAACAGGTAAATCTGTGGGTTCAGTAATTCGAGAAAAATTGCCAAAAATATTGAAATTTATTCAAAAACTATCTGAATACAATAAAAATAATTGTTACGAAGAAATTACTCTAAATACATGGGAAGATGTTGAGAATAAAATTATAGAAATCAAATCTGACCATAATCAAAACCATGGCGTAATATTTAGAGGACAATCTGATAGTAGATGGAATCTGGAAAGTTCCTTGGAGAGGTTTGGAATAAAAAATTGTTCGATAAATAAATACAGTGAATTTATTAATAGTTTTTATGAAAAAATATATAAAGAACCTTTATGTGTGCAGTGTCCGAAAAAACTAGATTTTATTGATCATCAAAAACTTATCGAAGCAGGCGACATTCCTTTAAACGATTATATGGTCTATTTAAGACATTACGGTTTTCCATCTCCTTTACTGGATTGGAGTGAAGATAAGGATGTTGCAGCTTTTTTTGCATTTGCGACACCTGAACGTGAAGGAGTTAAATATTCGTCAATATTCGTTTATTATCATTTTAGTGCTCAGCTTGTGGGTGATTCTCAACCAGACTTTGTTTTAAAATCATCAAAAAATAGATTGATAGAACGAGATAAAATACAAAAAACATGTTTTACAGTTGCCTATAAAAATAATCGTAATTTAAAGACAGCAGAGTATGTCCCATTTATGGATATATTAAATAAAGAAACTGAAAGTCAAGACCATGGCAGTTATAAAATTATGAATAAACCAAAAATTGTCAAGATAAAGATACCGAGAACTGAAAAATATAAAATTCTAACAATAGTTAACAAAAGAAATATTAATTATTATTCTTTATTTAAATCTGAAGAAGCATTTCTCATGAATATGTGGTACAAAAACAGACAGTCAGATAGCATTTTGTAAATAGTTATGAATTTTTGGTACACAATAAGAAAATACGGTGTCAAATACGGTGTCAGGCTTGATAAGTTGAACAAAAAAGAAAAGATTGATATTGTCCTTACAGGTTGATTAAATAAAATAAAGAAGTTTTAATTATTTCAACAAGTCAAAGCCGTACACAATTTTCTGTAATAGTTAATCGGTTAAGAGTGTCCCTAAAGTCCCAGGTAGCGGATTAATCGCATTATTAGAAAAAAATAGCATAATAGGGCGCTATAGCAAAACAGCTGAGCTTAAATGTTAAGCAAAGGAGAAATTAGAATGGACATAATAAATACTTTTATAAATGTGATTCTCATTGGTTGTATTTATTATTTTCGTAACTACTTAAAAAAAAAGGGTGAAAATATCGCAACAAAAGAAGATATACATGAAATTACCGATAAAATTGAGTCTGTAAAACAAACATATGCAAAGAAAAACCGTGTCAGGCTTGCTTAACTTGCCTAAAAAAAGCGGTGCCAGACATGACTTACTTGACTAACTGAATATGGGACGGAGTCGCGCAGAAGAGAAATTAAATTCAACGCGGGGTAACTCCATTGTTAGGAAATACGGTATTGACAATCCAGGGACGGTTTTGATGAAAACATATATTCTGATAGTCGCTTTGTTTGTCTTCCCGGCAATTGTGACTGGTGCGCAGAAGTTACCGGACATTAAGACTGTTGATTATGTGGATATAAACCGCTATATGGGCACATGGTACGAGGTCGCCAGGATAACCCACT